>JBAXGL010000086.1:0-10240 GCA_037139375.1 Bacteroidales bacterium
GAAACTGATATTATGCGTAATCTTTCAATGTTTCTTGCAAACGCTGACGTGCAAAAAATATTCTACTTTTTACAGTTCCAATAGGTAGAGTCATTTTATCTGCAATCTCTTGGTATTTGAATCCTGCAACATGCATTGTAAATGGCACTTTATATTCATCAGAAAACCCATTGATAGCCTTCATGATCTCTTTTACAGAGTAACTTCCATCTGGTGTATCAAAACCAGATTCTTGTGGCAGATTGAGGTGATACAAATCTTCAGTTTGATCAATAATGGTTTGGTTGCGAACAACCTTACGATAATTATTGATAAAAATATTTTTCATTATCGTAAAAACCCAACCTTTGAAATTGACGTTCTCAAGATATTTCTCTTGATTATCGAGTGCCTTCAATGTTGTGTCTTGCAACAAATCTTCAGCATCTTCTCTATTTGCAGTGAGTTGATAGGCGAAATTTTTTAAGTTATCTTGAAGCCCCATCAGCCTTTCGGTAAAATTTATAGTATTCATAACCTTCAGTTTTTGTGTTTCGTTTTATGAAACGATTATTTTTACGATGAATAATTATCTGAGGTCAAAGTTATTTATTATTATTCTAAATACCAAATTATTTAGAAAAAATATAAACAACAACAATTGTTAAATTAAAATAAACTCATCCTCGAAACAAGGACAACAAATATACATATTTTTTAAAACAAAACCAATATTTCATATTTATTTTATCATAAAACTTCAATAAAGGTTTTAATATATATTTATTAACACTTCAATAATACATTATTCATTTGATTAAAATGTTAATACTCAAATCAGGCAATGTTAATTCAGACAAACTAATTAAAGTTATTTGAATAGCGCATGTATTCTAAATAGGCAATTTCTGCTCATTTAAATTGGTTAAAAGCAGCCTAAACAGAGGCTGTAGCCGAAGTAAATAGCAGAGGAATTATACTGTCTCGAAATAATTCGTTAAGTTTGCATAAGAACAAATCCTAAAAACAACATTCAAACAAAATGGCAAATTACAAATTCCTTGGTGTAATTCCTGCACGCTATGCCTCTACTCGTTTCCCTGGTAAACCATTGGTGGAAATTGGTGGAAAAATGATGATTCAACGAGTTTACGATCAAGTGAAAGATTGCCTCGACGATGTCGTTGTTGCAACTGACGATTTGCGCATTCGTGATGCCGTGGTTTCGTTTGGGGGAAAGGTTGTGATGACTTCCGAAGATCACAAAAGTGGAACTGATCGTTGTCGAGAAGCGTTAGAAAAAGCTGAAGGTGATTTCGATGTCGTCATAAACATTCAAGGTGATGAACCGTTTATTCAACCATCGCAGATCGAATTACTCAAATCGTGCTTTTTGTCGATGGACACAGAAATTGCAACGTTGGTGAAGCCATTTACACAAACTGATGGGATAGAAGCACTATTGAATGCCAACACACCAAAAGTAGTGCTCAATAGTGCTTCTGAAGCTATCTACTTTAGCCGGTCTGTAATTCCATATTTGCGTGGAATAAATCCGGCAGATTGGTTGAAAACACAAACATTCTACAAACATATTGGACTTTACGCTTATAGAACTGACGTTTTGAAAACAATCACAACACTGCCGCAATCGTCACTTGAAATTGCAGAATCACTTGAGCAGCTACGATGGATTGAAAATCGCTACAAAATAAAGGTCGCAATCACGCACCACGAAACAATCGGCATCGACACACCTGAAGATTTGGAAAAAGCAGAAAAACTATTTCTATGATTGGATTGTTGTAACAACTCATCAAACAACTCATTATGCTCAATCGGACAATCGCTCCACTTATTAAACCGATCGAAAGATTCGAAATTCCACAACCTCAACATAAAGTTCTGCCCAATTCAATAGATCTATACACTATTAATATGGGTGAATCAGATGTAATGCGCATCGATTTCATTTTTCCATCAGGCAAATGGGATCAAGAAAAAGTGTTGACCGCTACTTTTACCAATCAATTGCTGAAAGAGGGTGCTGGAAATCTAACATCTTTGCAAATTGCGGAGCGATTAGATTATTATGGGGCATGGCTGCAAAGCTCGGTCACACAACATAATTCGTATTTGGCTGTCTATATACTCAATAAACACATTGATGCTTTATTGCCAATCATTGAGTCTATCGTCAAAGAGCCAACTTTCCCCGAATCTGAATTTTCGACTAGCATTGACAGGCACAAACAGCAACACAAAATCAGTTTGGAGAAAGTGAGTCATCTTTGTCTTGAAGCATCTCTCGGTCAATTGTTTGGCGTGAATCATCCTTATGGAAAGCATGCCACACTTGTTAATTTTGATGCGCTGAATACAATCGATTTACGTGATTTTTACATGCAGCATTATCATTCTGGAAATTGTAAAATAATGCTCACAGGAAAAGTCTCCAAAGAAAGTGAGCGACTTATCACCGAGCAATTTGGAATAGCAAATTGGGGGAAACCTTCACAAAAAACTCCAAAAGAATACCTCATTGAACCAGCAACGGAGAAGATTATAAAAATAGAAAAGCCAGATGCGATGCAATCTGCCATACGTATCGCTTCACCGTGCATTTCTCGTGAACATCCAGATTTTCATGGTCTCAAAATACTCAATACTGTGTTTGGCGGATATTTTGGAAGTCGATTGATGACGGAGGTGCGTGAGAAGAAAGGGTTTACATATAGCATTGGTTCTTCTGTTGCCACGCAGCAAAAGGCAGCATACATGAGCATTGCCACACAAACGGGTTCCGAATACGTGGAGCCTTTGATTGAGGCTGTTTTCGAAGAAATGAAGAAACTACAAGAGACAAAAATTAATTCAGAAGAATTAGAATGTGTTCGCAACTATATGATGGGCGATTTTACCCGTTCGTTCGATGGACCGTTTGCAATAGCGGATGCACATATATCGTTGCTTGCCAATAAGTTAAAGGTCGATTATTATAAAAATCAGATTCAAACTATCCGAAATATGACAGCGGAAACATTGCAAGAGTTGGCGCAAAAGTACCTTTCCCAAGAGCAGTTTTATTTGGCTATTGCAGGTAAATAAACGTAGACAATAAGCAGAGATATTTAGAACAACTTCAAATAAAATTTTGCTTTTAAGCGACAAAAACTGTACATTTGTGCTATTATAATCAAGGCTTTAACGCTGGATTATCGCTTTTGTCTGCAAATGAGAGAAAATAATATATTTCAAAAACCGGTGTAATCCACAATCAACAATGAAAAAAATTAAAGTTACAAATCCCGTCGTTGAATTAGATGGGGATGAAATGACTCGTATCATTTGGTCATTTATCAAAGAACAATTGATCCTTCCGTATTTGGATCTTGATATCAAGTATTACGATTTGAGCATTGAAAATCGCGATTTGACCAACGATCAGGTAACGATTGATTCTGCAAATGCAATTAATCAATACAATGTTGGGATTAAATGCGCAACAATAACGCCTGACGAAGCTCGCGTAGAAGAGTTCAAACTCAAAAAAATGTGGAAATCGCCAAACGGAACTATTCGTAATATTATTGGTGGAACAGTGTTTCGCGAACCAATCATTATGAAAAATGTACCTCGTTATGTACAAGGTTGGACGCAACCAATCGTTATTGGTCGTCACGCATTTGGCGATCAGTACAAGGCAACAGATACAGTGATCAAAGGAAAAGGTAAATTGACAATGTCCTTTACAAACGAAGCTGGCGAAACAAAAACGTGGGATGTTTACGATTTCAAAGGTGATGGTGTTGCGATGTGCATGTACAATACCGACGAATCCATTTATGGTTTTGCACACTCTTCGTTCCAAGTAGCGCTAACCAAGAAATGGCCTTTGTATCTTTCAACTAAAAACACGATTTTGAAAGCTTACGACGGACGTTTCAAAGATATTTTCCAAGAAGTGTATGAGCAATCTTACAAATCGGAGTTCGAAAAAGCAGGAATCGTTTACGAGCACCGTTTGATTGACGACATGGTGGCATCGTGTATGAAATGGAGTGGCGGATTTGTGTGGGCATGTAAAAACTACGACGGCGATGTACAATCAGACACTGTTGCACAAGGATTTGGCTCATTGGGCTTGATGTCGTCAGTATTAGTGACACCTGATGGCAAATCCGTTGAAGCAGAAGCAGCTCACGGAACAGTGACTCGACACTATCGTCAACACCAAAAAGGCAAAGAGACATCAACCAATCCAATCGCTTCTATCTTTGCATGGACTCGCGGTTTGATGCACCGTGGTAAGCTCGATGGCAATGCTGAGTTGATCAATTTCTGCGAAAAATTGGAAGAAGTTTGTATCGAAACCGTTGAAGCTGGCGAAATGACCAAAGATTTGGCTGTTTTGATTCATGGTGAGAAAGTAACCAATGCTAATTACCTCAGCACAGAAGGTTTCTTAGCTGCTTTAAAACGTAATTTAGACGTTAAGTTGGCATAAGGTCGACGCATTAATATAAGAACAAAGGGCGTTCAATTTCGATTGAACGCCCTTTGTGTATGGTTAAATTGCAGAAAATTATTCTGCAACAGTTTCTTCTTTTGGAGCTTCTTTAACAGAAAAATCTGTAAGTCCTTTTTCTACTAACAGATTATACCACGACAACAATTTTTTGATATCAGTTGGATAAACACGTTCACGATCGTAGGTTGGAAGTACTTCGGCAAAGAAAGTTTTGATTCCATTGACATCTTTTTTCAAGTCAATAGCAACTTTAGCACCGGCTTGTTTGTCAAAAATAAGCTGAAGCACTTCGCGAAGTGGTTTCTCCTCTTCTTCGGTGTAGATTGCAATGTCGTTCAACGAAATAACTTTGTCGCGGGAATGTGCTGGAATCTTTTTTCCATCAATCAACGATTCAACAATTAATGCAGATTTACCTTGCGAAAGAAGTTTATACAAACCTGGTTTACCGGAGATAGATAATATTGTTTTGAGCATAATAAATGTATTAATATTAAAAGGAGCGCAAATATAGAAAGGAAAAAGAGACGGTCAAAAAGGAAAACGTTTTTAATTGTTAAGAATGGCGAAGGTCATTCAAAATAGCGTTGATTTGAGGAATTAACAACTGGTTTTCATCGTTTATCACCACAAAATCAGATAATCGAAGCCGCTCTTCTTCACTCATTTGAGATGAAATGCGTTGCAAAATCTGCTCTTTTGATAGTGAGTCTCGTCTACCAATCCTTGCTATTCGAGTTTCTAAAGGTGCCGTCACTGCAATCACTTTATCGAGATGTGAAGATAGCCCCGATTCGAAAAGAATAGCGGATTCAACTACTACAATGTCAGAATGCTGATTTACAGCCCATTCGTTAAAATCACTTCTTACCGCAGGATGAACAATTGCATTTAATTTCTCCAATAGTTCAACATTACTAAAAACAAGATTTGCGATATAATTTCGATTCAAAGATTTACCGACATAGGCTTCTTCTCCAAACAAATCAGTCAATAACCTTTGCATATTAGCAGATGTTTGCATCAATCGTTTGGCTTCATTATCGCTATTATAAACAGGGATACCATTTACTCTGAACAATTCGGAGACAACCGACTTCCCGCTTCCCACGCCACCAGTTACACCAACCTTTATCATCGCGTTTCCTCCATCAAAACTTCAACATCATCGGGTTGAAAACGAATTTTTGAAACTGACACAGGTGACTTCAACAACTTCACCGGATATTTGGCCGAAGATGAAACACCAACTGCCGAGAAATCGACACCTAATTTAAAATCACTAGGTTTAATACGATTATAATTATCAATCGAAACATAACAAACCAGACTCACTTTGATGGGGAATATCCGCATCGTGAAACCAGCAGGTGCACCAATTCCTTCAACGGATACTTCCATTTTCTTTTCAGTAAAAGGTTCTATCGGAATAAGTACCTTAATCTGATCGGGCACTAAACGTACACCATCTATCTTTTGCAGACGAACGGTAGTCGTTATAGAATCATTTAAATTGTGCAAAACAATTGCTTCAGAATAAGCTTTCGAAATCTCCTTCAACTTATCAGAAGGTGCATAAACGGTAATATGGGAAGGAAAAGTCCGAAGCGACCCACTCAACCCACTTGAAGAAGAAGTAGTAATAGAGGTAAGGAGAGAAACTGGAATACTTTTCGATTCACCTCTTGAGAAATGAAGAGTCAGTGTCTCAGGAAAAACTGAAATAATCTCTACACTTGCCACAAATTTCTTTCGAACAGAAGCTATAATCTCATCAGAGGCAACAGAAGCAACTCCACGTTCAATGTTCAACGATCTGAAATCAATTTTGTAAGAAGGAATCGGACGCGAAAAATAGTAACTCATAATCGTGGCTCCTTTGTCTTTCACATTAATGTTGAGACTTTTGGGCAAATCGGATGTGAGAAGCATATTTTTAGGCACATTGATTACCTCAATCGGCACCATAAAATCGGTCTCGATGCTCTCTTTCATCCATTGAAGCAGCCAAAAGAAAGAGGCTATAATCAAAAAAACGAAAAAGGTGAAAAGCTCCTTTTTGCGTTGCCCGCGAAAAGAACTTCTCACCTCTTTAAGAAAGCGATTTTTTTGAATTATAATCCTTTCAATCCATCTCATTATTCTGAGATTTTACTTTGCCAAAGAATCGGCAGCAGATGCAAAAACAGCAGCTTTATCCACTTTGATATGAACGCTTGGCGCTATTTCAACCAGCATCGTACCATCCTGAATCTCTTTAATTTTACCATGGATTCCTCCCGAAGTAACCACTTTATCACCCACTTTCATTGCTTCTCGAGCTTTCACAATCTCTTTTTGACGCTTAGCTTGCGGACGGATCATAAAAAAGTAGAAAACGGCAATAATCAATACCATCATAACAATACCTTGATACCCTCCGCCAGGAGTAGCTGCACCTTCAAGTAATACGCTTAACAGACTCATAATTTAATTGAATTTCTTGTTTATTATTTGACTTATCGACACAAATATAGGAACTTTTTTCAGTTCTTCATAATCTTCTTTTCTGATTTAAGCTGATTGATCAAGCTATCGAGCACTCCATTAACAAACACTCCACTCTTGGGTGTACCGTAAGACTTAGCCAATTCGATGTACTCGTTTAGCGTCACATTCACTGGAATAGTAGGAAAACACATCAACTCTGCAACCGCTGTTTGCATAATCACAATATCCATAAATGCAATTCGATCCATTTCCCAATTCTGAGTATGAGAATCAATCAATTTTCGATATTCCTGCTCATTCAAAATCGATTTACTAAACAAAGTAACAGCGAAATCGCGATCGTCAACATCTTTAAACATAGGCAAAAGCGGTTGATTTACACCATTCTCGGGTTTAAATTGTTTAATTGATTTCAAAACGAATGTGCCGATGACCTCCAAATCGTCATTCCAATACACACTAATACTTTCTAATGTTTCAGCTAAATATTCATCTTCAAGTATAATATTCTTAAAAATAGCACGCCAAAATTCTCGATCTGATTGATACGAAATATCAGCAGAGGCGATGTATTCGGTATACAAATCAGAAGTGAGAATTTGATCTAGCATTTTTCTCAAAAACTCCTGTTCATTTACCCAAGAAATTTTCTGATTAGAACAATATTTTTGAAATTGCAAGTCACTTTTCAAATGTTGAATGAAAAGATTATCAATAAACTTTAGATTAGGATTTTTATCTGTAGCGGAAGCGAGGTGTTTGTGTCGAGCATTGTCCAACTTCCGTTGTTGCATTTCAGTCAGTTCCACCATTAATAAAAGCAGGAAATGGTACAATTCGTACGATTTTTCGAGGCTGAACATCAACTCTTTTTCTGCAGCGGCTAACGAACGGTCTTCCTTCTGGTAATAGGAATAGACAAGCTGCATCACTTTCATTCGAATTAAAACTCGGTTTATCATCTTTTAAAGAGCAATTTTTTGAGTTGCAAAGTTACGATTTTCTGACAATATTTATTTAGATTTCCTACAAAATACTCAACTACTTTGAAAATTTGAAAATTTAACAAAAAAAATATCGAAAAATATTTTGATAGATTAAAAAAAATGTGCAATTTTACAGAAATACCAACACATATTTATTCCATGAATTCAGATCCAAATTCATAACCCTAAAAATGAGACGATTATGGCACTTAAAGATCAAGAGATACTATTCTCTAAATCAGTGAAAGCAGGGAAGAGAATCTACTATTTGGATGTGAAGAAAAATCGCAAAGACGAACTTTTTTTAGCAATCACGGAGAGTAAGAAGGTCACACAAAACTCATTTGCTACAGAGCAAGTTACTTTTGAAAAGCATAAAATCTTCCTCTATAAAGAAGATTTCGAAAAATTTTTAGAAGGGTTATTGGATGTATTAGCATATATTGGTCGCGAAAATAATGAAACCAAGTTGGAAAATATGAAATTAGAAGATATAGGTAATCTGATTACTTCAAAATTAAACGACACAAAAGAATAACTACACCAGTTACATTTTTTTGAATAAGCATTTTCAAGAATAATTCTGGTCTCCTCTTCTATAAAATTATTGTTATCTTTGCAACTCAAAATAACAATAATGAATACCCCCATTAAAACTGTAATTTTTGATCTCGGAGGCGTACTTTACGATCTCGACCGCAATCGCTGTGTATGCGCTTTAGAACAAATTGGACTTTCAAACGTCAATGATTTACTAAGCGATTACAAACAATCAGGTGTTTTTCAGCAACTCGAAGAAGGAAGTATTGACCGATACACATTCTACGATAAAATCAGAGAATTAGCAGGGAATAATACCTCTAACGAATCTATTAAGGCAGCATGGGATCTATTTCTAGTCGAAGTTCCGCAATTCAAACTCGACTTGGTAGAAAAGTTGCGAACAAGATTTCAAATTTTCATGCTGAGCAATACAAATGAAATTCACTTTAATAGCGAAATACCTAATGCTTTTCTTAAAAATGGGAAGACCATAAACGATTATTTTGATCGACTCTACCTATCTTACCAAATGCACGCATCAAAACCTCATCGAAATATTTTTGAATTGATGATTGCAGACTCTGGTATCGTGCCTTTGGAAAGCTTATTCATTGACGACTCATTTGAAAATATCAGAGTAGCTTCTGAAATGGGATTTAAAACATATTTGGCAAAACCAAATGAAGATTTCTCACATATTTTTGATTCTTTGTGAGGATGAAAGTGATTTCAGGCAGTGATATAAATCAGATCCATTTAGCCGCCACAATTGGTTTTTTTGACGGTGTACACACAGGACATCAACACCTTATTAATCAGGTAATTGCCATTTCTAAAAATAAACAATTGGCATCTGGTATCGTTACATTCAAAGAGCATCCTAGAAAAGTAATTCAGCCAGATTATCAACCGGATCTCATCACTTCTCACGAAGAACGTATCCAACTCCTGAGTCAAACGGGTATTGATTATTGCATTGTACTCGACTTTAATTTCAAGATTGCTCAATTAACAGCGAAGGAATTCATTAAACAAATCTTAGGACAACGATTCTCCGTAAAATCATTGATTGTAGGTCACGATCATAAATTCGGAAAAGACAGAAGTGATGATTATACGGATTATGTACAATACGGGCACGAAGCTGGTATTGAAGTGATTAAAGCTGATGCCTTTCAGATTGACAAAATCAATGTCAGTTCATCAATGGTGCGCAAACTATTATCAGAAGGGAAAATAGATCGCGCCACTAAGTTTCTTGGACGCCACTACTCTATACAAGGCTTGGTGATAGAAGGATTGCGCATCGGTCGCACAATTGGCTATCCTACAGCGAACATTAAAGCTACAGATCCGGAGAAAATAGTTCCTTCTTTTGGCGTTTATGCCGTAAAAGCTTTAGTTGGGAATATTGTGTATGGCGGAATGTTGAATATCGGCATTCGCCCTACTATCAGCGAGAACAATGAAAGAAGTATCGAAGCAAATCTTTTCGACTTTTCAGGCGACATTTATGGGCAACCAATTACGGTGTATTTTATTGAAAAGATACGGGACGAACGCAAAATGAATGGACTTGAAGATCTGAAGCGACAACTGAATCTCGACCGAATAAATGCCCTACACATTCTTGGAAAATAGAAAGAGGCAGATTTCTAATTGAAATCTGCCTCTTTAATATTATAAAAAACTGATGCTACTCTTGGTTCAA
>JBAXGL010000087.1:0-10157 GCA_037139375.1 Bacteroidales bacterium
ATTGAACCAAATGTACGGCTTAATCGACTGCAACAACTTTTTTGCTTCGTGCGAACGGGTGTTCAACCCATCGTTGCGAAATCAGCCCATCGTGGTGCTCAGCAACAACGACGGGTGCATCATTGCGCGCAGCGACGAAGCCAAAGCAGTTGGAATTCCGATGGGTGCACCGGTTTTTCAGATGCGCGACATCATCAAAGCCAACAATGTGCACGTTTTCTCGTCGAACTACATCCTCTATGGCGACATGTCGAACCGTGTAATGAGTATTCTGGCAGGTATGGTGCCCGAAATCGAAGTTTACTCCATCGACGAAGCGTTTCTGCACCTCGATGGATTCAGCGAACTTTATAATCTAAATGATTTTGCAAAACACCTTGTCAAATACGTTGGTAAAGCGACGGGAATTCCAGTCAGCTTAGGCATTGCAGAGACCAAAACGCTGTCAAAACTTGCGAATCATTACGCCAAAAAGAACAAATTGCTGACCAAAGGACTTTACGTGCTCGACACGGAAGAAAAAATCACAACGCTGCTCAAAGCCACCGAAATTGGCGATGTGTGGGGCATCGGTCGGCGTTATTCTAAATTCCTGATGCAGAAAGGAATCATGACGGCTTACGATTTTACGCAAGCTAGTGCCGGATGGGTGCGTAAAGAGATGTCTGTCATCGGGCTACGCACCTGGAAAGAGTTGCGCGGCGAACCGTGCATCGAACTCGACCATACACCTTCTGCCAAGAAAAGCATCTGCACTTCGCGTAGTTTTGGTCACAAACTCACCAAATTGCCCGAAATTGAACAGGCAATGACCTACTACGCATCGGCCTGTGCCCGTAAACTTCGTGCACAAGACAGTTGCGCACGCATATTGACGGTTATTCTCTACACCGACTATTTCAGAAAAGATTTACCGCAATACACTCCCAGCCTCACCATGCAACTACCGGTTGCGAGCAACGACTCAATGGAGCTGACGCGCTACGCCATCGAAGGGCTACGCAAGATTTTCAAAAGCGGTTACAGCTACAAAAAAGCGGGGGTTATCGTCTCCGAAATCGTTCCGAAATCGCATGTGCAGGGCAATCTGTTCGACACCATCGACCGCAGCAAACGCGCCCGACTGATGAATGCCATCGACCACATCAACGACGAACACGGTCGCGACAAAATCCGCCTCGCTTCATTTGGGTTCGACCGCCACTGGGTGAACCGCCGCGACCAGCTTTCGCCCAACTACACCACCAATCTGAAAGATATAATTCAGGTAAGATAAAAATCATTCTTCGCTTAAAGAATTGATTGAATTAAAGAGAAAAGCTTTCGTCATTTACGTCTTTGGTTATTCGCCTTTGATCATGACCAACATCATCTTGAATTTCTCAGTTGCGAGTAAAGCATGAGGAATGTTTGCAGGCATAACAATCGCTTCTCCTTCAGATAGGACAAATACATCTCCACCTATGGTAATTTTTGATTTTCCATCAAGTATGACTACCATAGCATCAAAAGGTGCAGTGTGCTCACTTAATCCTTCTCCTTTGTCAAAAGCAAAAAAAGTAATGTTTCCACCTTTTTGCTTTATAGTTTGCTTGCTTACAACTGCGCCTTCAGCATAAGAAACGTTCTCTTTGATAGTAAATTTTTGGGGTGGAATATACATTTTAAAATTCATTTGAATAAGATTTAATAAATGGATAAGTTTTGAGTATATAAAATGCAAAGCTAAAACAATTTAGTTGATTAAAGAGCTAAATCATTAGAACTTTTAATTGGATGTATTAACACAAATGAATCTAAAATTCATTCAAAAACAATTGTCTTAAACCATATTTGTGATTCTTCTCACTTTAAATCGAGTTTCGAGATTAAAATAGTGTGAATTATGTAACAAATCTAAATAATTATGTAAAACTCATTGTTATGTAGTGGCTACCTTTGTAAGCTTATATTCTCTCATCATTATATTATAAGATTAAATCTGCTAAATTTTATATTAAAATAGAGTATTTATTAATTTCAATTTTCAAAAATAAACAATTTGTTAAATATTGTTATTCTTTTGTTTTTTAACTATTTATACTTGCGATAATGGTATCTAATTTCTAATTTTATAGAATAAAACAATCATATTATCACAAATATCCTATTTATTGATAAAAAAAAGATTAGCAGCGGCTAACTGAAAAATATACTTATTGCATTGACAATACAGATGACAACCACCTATCTCTGCAACGAATCGCAATAACTATTAATCTCAATTTATACATTTACATTATGAAACCATTAACCCGAATCTCAACACCACGATTTGTGTTGTTTGTGTATTTTGTAATGTTGTGCTCTTGCGTTCAAGAGATGAAGTTTGACGGTGATGAAAACGCTAAAATTAAAAGTAGCCAACAACAATTTAACTACGAAAGCAACACAACGATGTCTTTAAATCTCAACTTAAAGAACATTGATGGAAACCCAGCTAGCGGCATTGTTGTAAAAGTCTACACCGAAAACCCTTTCGGGAAGATTGGATTAAAATTAAATCCAAAGGTATTACCAAACACAAAAGGCAATACCGATTCCAATGGAAATTTTTCAGTTAAAATGGCGGTGCCTGATCACATTGACAGCCTTTATATTGTTGTCGATAATCTATTATTCAATAAGTTTTATACTGTTGCAAAATCCAACAATTTTTCTTCTACCATTTACCCATCGGGTTATGGGATACTTAAACAGAGCGCTGTTGCGCGAAATACAGTAAGTGCGCCAATACCCTACACCAGAATCACCGCATCAATTCCCGCAAACAGTCAATACTATGTATTGGGAGCATACAATGCCACAACAGGCTATCCCAATTACACTGACACACCAGAACCGGCTTCAGTACAATTAGCAGCGAGAGTTGATGCCAATCTCCCTGAAGGATTCGATCAATTTAGTGAACCTTCTAAAACTCAAAAAGGGTATTTTCAAAATGTCAATGAGACAAATATTGAAGTGATTGATAATGCCTATATTTGGCTTACATTCGTTACAGAAGGAGCTGGAGTCAATAATACCGTGGGCTATTTCTATTATCCCACCAATTCGCCTCCAGCAAACAAAGCTGCCATCAGTAAGAAAATCATCATTTTCCCAAACTCATCGAATTCAGTCAATGATGGTGGATTTGGAACACTTACAAATGGAACTAAAGTAAAACTTAGATATCAGGATCCTATTTCCGGAGATTGGAGCGATATTTTTCCAGCAGGTGTAACAGTAAGTTGGTTTTTAGTAACCAGCGGATGGGGTGGATCTACTTATGACTATTTCTTTGCAAATAGAGCTAAAACCCAATTTTCCATTTACAATTTCAATGCTGGTTCATCTCCTCAAACGGTTATTCTGTTTGATGTTGTAACTCAAAAAATAGTATTAGGATTCGAGGATATTTCAATTGGAGAATATCCTAATGGAAGTTACTCATCAGGAACAGAACCTTCCGACAAAGATTTCAATGATGTTGTTTGCCTAATCACTGCAACGCCAATTACGGCAGTCAACACCTATCCACTCAAACGAATTGTTACGCCAACCGACACAGATGGTGATGGAGTACCCAACGTCAGCGATGATTATCCAAATGATCCAGAAAGAGCCTTCAACAACTATTATCCAAGTGCATCCATTTTTGGGTCTTTAGCTTTCGAAGATAATTGGCCATCTAAAGGCGATTACGACTTCAACGATTTAGTTTTGGACTATCAAATAAAATATGTCACTAACGCTTCAAACAAAATTAAAGATGTGATTCCAACCATTCGCGTTAGAGCTATTGGAGCTGTATATAGAAATGGTTTTGCGATAGAAATGAATGCTGCTCCATCGAATATAGAATCCATTGTAACTACATCTTCTTCGATCTATTCATTTTCTAACAATACAGTTTTTGACCTTAATATAAAAGGATACGAAAACGGACAGTCTAAATTGGTAGTTCCTTTTTTCGACAATGCCTACACCTTGTTTGGAAGCGCATCCATTCCTGGGTTTGTAAACACCTATCCAAATATGCCTTATTATCAACCTGTGGAAATTACCAAAAAAATTACGTTCAACTTCCCTGTTGAAGTTTCGACATTGGGAACAGCCCCATACAATCCGTTTATCGTTGTTAATCAACGTCGAGGTATTGAAGTTCACAAAGCCGGATTTGCAGCTACAGCGAAGGCAAATACAAGTCTTTTCAACACAAATGATGATTTAACAAATCAAACGACACGATGGTATGTGGGAACTCAAAGTTATCCTTGGGCGATAGATATTCCTACTACTTTTAGTTATCCGATTGAACAAAGTATTATATCGTCTGCTTATTTGAAACTTGATCAATGGATTTCTTCTAACGGGTCAAACTTCTCAGATTGGTACAGCAATACTAATGCGGGGTATCGAAATAACGCTAAGATATATTAGCTTGTTGTTAGATAAATAATACTAAATTAAGCCCTCTAATTCCGTCCTATACTGCTTTACATATAAGCTGAATAGGACGGAATTATTTATTATCACCTTTTTTTTGTTTCTTGAAAGACAAATTAAATTTTCTCAATAATTATAGGAAATATTGAAATTTTATATATATTTGCCATTTATAAAACAAATTTAGAAGCGATATTTCATTGATTATCAGCAGTTTTTAATTTCAACAACCTCCTTACGACTTTTTTATTTCACTAAAGACAAACGACGATTATGAAAACAACAGACAAGCTTTTCTATTGGATCCCAAGAATCATTGGTATTCTGGCTATTCTTTTTGTGAGTATGTTTGCTCTCGATGCATTTAATCCTCAACTGACAATTTGGCAACAAATCTTAGACTTTTTGATTCATCTGATTCCGTCATTTGTGCTTCTAGCGTTTTTGCTTATTGCTTGGAGATGGGAATTTGTAGGAGGCATTCTTCTCGCAGCAATTGGTCTCGGTATGAGTCCACTTATTTTTATGCACAACTATATTGTCAACCACTTTTCTATTGTACAATGTGTAAATGTTATTTTATTGATCAACTTACCATTTATAATAGTTGGAGCACTGTTTATTATAAACCATTTCCGAAGGAAGAAGCTGACAGAGTAAATTACCAATAAACAACGAAGGGGCACGAAGTTGATTTATTTGTGCCTCTTTGCATTTATAAGATGTTTAATAACCTGAGTTAGAGATAAGAATAAAATGCAAAAAGGAGGAGCTGTAAAGTTCCTCCTTTTTGCAGAAATGAATTGACAATAAAAAAAAAGAATTGTCGGATTGCAAATCCTCAGAACAAAAGAAAAGCGAGATTAAAAAAATCTCGCTTTTCTGTCGAAGGATTTGTCATCCTACGTTCTTTATATCTGATATCTTTATCTACACTGATTATGAGGTGTCAAGATGTTTATTTGACTTCTTTCACCATAAACATAATAGAGGGGAAGTGATCGCTGTAGCCATTTAACCAAACACCTCCAGCAGATGTACGCAATGGATAGCCTTTGAATTCGCCTTCTTGCTGTTTCAAAAATTCACGGTTAAACACTTCTGCTTTGAAAAACTTCAACGTTGAGCGGTCTTTTCCTAATAATTTATCGTTGACCATAATTTGATCGAATAAATTCCATTGTCCTTTGTAGGCTAACGAACCCACTCCACCATCTAATATTTCCCAGAATGGGTTATACAAACCACCACTAACGACGTCTGACTGTTTTTTCTTTGCACCAAGTACTTTGCTAACACTCACATCGGAAGGATCATCATTTAAGTCGCCCATCACAACTACTTTAGTCTCTGGCCAGGCTTGTTCCACAGAGTCAACAATGCTTTTGGCTAATGCGGCAGCGGCTTCTCTGAAAGATGAAGAGCGGTCTCCCCTACGCGATGGCCAGTGATTGACCACAACATGAAATAATTCGCCATCGATGCGACCACGCACCACCAATTGATCGCGCGATTTAAAACCTGGGTCTGATTTGATTTTGAAAACTCGGGCTTGACTCGCTTCATAGGTAAAAAGACGAGGATTGTAGAGCAAACCGACATCTATACCGCGATAGTCGGGAGATTCGTAATGTACAATCTGATAATTGCGGCTGGCAATATTTTTTTGTTTTACCAAGTCTTCCATCACCGATTGATTTTCAACTTCAGAAACACCAATAACTGCTGGACCCAGAGGACACTTTTCGATAGCAAACTTACTAATCGAATACGACATATTTGCTAACTTGTTGTTGTATTTGAAGGTGTTCCATTTGGCACTACCATTGGGCGAATACTCACTATCGTTTGAACCAGGAATGGTGTCAAACAAATTCTCTAAGTTATAGAACGCCATAGCTTGCAATTTGTATTTTTTCTCCTGCGAAAATGTAACAGTTGTTACCAAAAGCAAATAAATAAGAAAACTTTTACGATTCATAATATTGTAATATTTTAAGATTATCTTTGCAAAATATACTTAACGACACAAAGGTAAAATTAAATTTCACTTTCTCTATTTTAGTAAGTTTTTTTAATACAAAAAAATCAATCTAACCTCTCATTTAATTCAATTTCTATGAAACAAAAAATGTGGATGCTGTTGCTTTTTCTCTATTCGGTGACTATGGTAGCGCAAAAGGCAGAATTAACAGGAATAATAACTGATTCTGAGACTGGTCAACCCATATCTGGTGTTCAGATATCGCTAAAGAATCAGAAAGCAAGTGTGATGACAGACAAAAATGGGACATTCTCCCTTAAAGGCCTGAAATCAGGAAAAGAAGAACTAATCGTTAAGCCATTATCGAGTGAGCCAATGTTTGTGAAGGTTGTGCTGCAGAATAATGAACAAAAACAGGTAGGAAAAATTGAATACACTTTTCCTAAAAGCATTTCACAAGAAGGAACAGACAATTATATTTTCTCTGAATCGCAAATAGAAGAAGACAATAATTCACGTCAGCGTATATCTGTCTTAGAGAGTGAATCGGATGATATCTATTTGAAGTCGGCAAGATTCTCTTTTAGTTCGATGCGATTCAACTACCGTGGTTACAGTCAAGATTATTCAACAACCTATATTAATGGCGTAGGATTTAATGATGGCGAACGCGGTCGGTTTAATTATGCCATGTTGGGTGGACTCAACAATGCTACACGCTCTAAAGATATTGTGACCGGATTGCGTGGCAACTCATTTGGTTTTGGCGGTATAGGTAGCAATACCAATATTATTACCAAAGCGAGTTCTTATGCAGCAGGAACAAAAACGAATGTGGCATACACAAATCGCTCCTACAAAGTGAGGGCACAAGTAACGAACGCAACTGGGCTAATGGCTAATGGCTGGGCTTTCACGACTTCTGCTGTTTTGCGCTGGGCTGACGAAGGTTTGGTAGAAGGTACATTTTATAATTCAGCAGGTCTTTTCTTCTCAGCTGAGAAAATACTCAACAAGAAACATAGCTTGTCGTTTACAGCATTTGGCGCACCTACTCAACGTGCTCAAGGAGCAGCTGTTACACAAGAAGTGTATGACTTGGCTGGTTCTATTTATTACAATCCGTATTGGGGTTATCAAGATGGCAAAAAACGTAACTCGCGTATTGTGAAAAGTTTCGACCCCACAGTTATTTTATCACATGAATTCAAAATAAACGAAAAACAAACACTACGTACTGGTATCGCTTCTCACTACAGTTTATACAGCAATTCGGCACTCAATTTCTATAATGCGCCAGATCCAAGTCCTGTTTATTACCGACAATTACCAAGTTTTCAGACGAATTCAGATGTAAAGGACGAACTTACTCAAATGTGGGCGGCAAACGATCCCAATGTATCGCAAGTAAACTGGGCATCTTTATACCAAGCAAATTACCGCAATAATGCAATAGATCCAAAAGGAAGTGCTAAATATGCACTTGAGCGTCGTCACAATGATTTGTTTGAAACAACTTTTAATTCGACATATATCAACCAACTAAAAAACGTATTGAAATTGACTGCAGGAGTAGAAGCCAAATATTCGAAAGGCATGCACTACAAAACAATGGATGACTTATTAGGAGGAAATCAGTGGATTGATATTGATCAATTTGCAGAACGTGATAATCCGGCAAATCCAAATATTATTCAGAATGATATTAAAAATCCGAATAGAGTAATCAAAAATGGAGATATATTTGGATATAATTACGATATGAATATGTTGCACGGAAGCGCATTCATACAGAATGAGTGGTCATTGCCTCAATTTGATATTTATTATGCAGCAAAACTCACTTATTCTCAATTTTATCGCTATGGCAGAATGGATAATGGTCGTGCATTGCCTACGATAAGTGATCCAAATGGTGAAATTTCGTATGGAAAAGGAAAAGTTTGGTTCTTTACAGATCCTTCTGTAAAACTAGGTGGTACATTTAAAATAAATGGTCGAAATCGAATTTCATTAAATGCACTTGCTGAAACTAGAGCACCTTTGGCAAGCAACTCATATATTTCTCAAAGAATAAAGGATACGAGAATTCCAAATTTGCAAAGTGAGAAAGTAATCTCTTACGATATGAGTTATAATTTCTCATTTCCACTTGTAAGAGGTAAAGTAAGCGCATTTCAAACTTACACACTCGGTAGCTCTGAATTATTTGGGTATTACGATGATGAATACCGGACTTTTGTAAATCAGGTATTAACAAAATCGAATCGAATTTATCAAGGAGTTGAAGCTGCATTTACCTTAAAAATAAACAATAATTTTTCGTTATCTATGGCTGGTACGTATGCTGATTACCACTATACAAATGATGCACTTGGCGTGAAGAGCCCTGAAAATGGTGCGTTTGCTGATGTAACTGAGACTATTCTAACGAAGGGATTAAAAGAAAGTACAGGACCTCAATTGGCAGCCAACATAAAACTGAATTATTTCAACTCTAAAATGTGGTTTGCAGATTTCTCAGTCAATTATTTCGACAACAACTACCTCGATTTTTCACCAAATCGTTTCTCAGCTTCAAATGTTGCTAAATATACCATAACAAATGACCCAGCTGTAAAAGCAGCTTTGGGAACCCAAGAAAAACTGAAAGGTGGTTTTATGGCTGATGCATCTTTGGGCAAAATGATATATTTGAAAAATGGTCAATCAATTAATATCAACTTGAGTGCGAGTAATCTATTGAATAATACCAAAATGATAACTGGTGGTTACCAACAGGCTCGTATACCTCTTGATAATGCAGCGATTGATATGACAGGCATTAATCGATTTCCTTCAAAATACTATTATGCTTGGGGATTTAATGTATTTCTAAACTTAGGATACAAATTCTAATTTCAGTTTCAAATTATTACAAATAAATATTTACGGATATGAAAAAATATAATATTGTTGGCATTTTTATTCTTCTAATGGTCATTACCACTGGCTGTTCTAAGACTGAATTCGATCCAATCCCTTCTGACAAATTAATGGGAACAAAATGGGCGACAACTTATACTATCGCCCAATTGAAAGCTGATTTCATGAAAACAGCAGGATTATTTAGTTCTGACAAAATTGACACCACCAAAGATGTTGTTATAAATGGAATTATCACTTCGTCTGATATTGAAGGTAATGTATACAAATATATTGTTGTTCAAGAGGAGGGTGTAGGCGCTCAGGCAATGAAAATATCTATTGATGCTGGCAGTTTATCAGGTATATATCCTTTGGGACAGAGAGTTTCTGTACGTTGCAACGGATTAGCCATTGGCAAATATGCTGAAGGGGCACAAATGGGTATTGTATACCAAAATACAGCAAAAAACAGACCAGAACCCGGACGAATGCCAAAACCAATATCAGATATTCAAATCTCAGCTTATGGACTGCCTGATCCTTCGGCTGTCGTTCCTGACACAATGACTATTGCACAAATTAAAGCCACTGGAATGTCGGTAGTTAATAAATTGGTTTGTATAAAAAATGCCTTTTTCACGGGCAAAGGAGCTAACTATGGTGTTCCTTCAGTTATTTCTGCTGCCGAACAAATATTTGCCCCTTCAACCAACGGAATTGGCTATCCGCAATCCAGAGAAATTCAAGATGGAACAGGTTCTGTATTTGTGTCAACCAGTGAATATTCTAAATTTGC
>JBAXGL010000088.1:0-10145 GCA_037139375.1 Bacteroidales bacterium
TCTAAATCCAACAGATAAAATAAAATTTAAAGGTAAAATTCTTGATTTTTCGACCAAAGAACCACTTATTGGTGTAAGCGTGAGAGTCGATGGAAAATCAACTACTGGTACCTTGACCGATTTAAATGGATCTTTTAATCTATTGATTCCACAAAAAGCAACAGTGATAATAAGTTATGTGGGTTACAAAAAGAAAATTATTGCTACAAATCCTCTCGTAAATTATGAGCAACAATCAATTTTTCTTGTTGAAGACCAAAACGCACTAGACGAAGTCGTCGTTACGGGATATCAAAAGATTGACCGAAAAATGTTTACCGGAGCTGCATCAAAAATTAAAGCCGAAGATGCAAAAGTGGATGGCGTGGTAGATGTAAGTCGAATGATTCAGGGGAAAGCCGCTGGAATACAAGTGACTAACGTTTCTGGAACTTTCGGAGCAGCACCGAAAATCAGGGTACGTGGTGCCTCGTCGATATATGGTAACCAAACTCCACTTTGGGTCGTTGATGGCGTTGTATTGGAAGATGTTGTCGAGATCTCTGCTGACGATTTATCTTCAGGAAATGCAGCCACATTGATCAGTTCAGGTGTTGCAGGATTAAATGCAGATGATATCGAGAACTTTCAAATTTTGAAAGATGCATCGGCAACAGCGCTTTATGGAGCTCGTGCTATGAATGGTGTAGTAGTAATCACTACTAAAAAAGGGAAAAAAGGAATCACCAAAGTCAACTATACCGGAGAGTTTACTGCACGTCTTAAACCATCTTACGATACATATAATATTATGAATTCGCAAGATCAGATGTCTGTATATCTAGAAGTTGAACAAAAAGGCTATCTTGGCCATTCTACTATTTCGAGAGCAAAAAATGGAGGTGTGTTTTTCAAAATGTATGATTTGATTAACACGTATGACCCCAAAACGAAACAATTCGGTCTTGCAAACACGCCTGAAGCCCGAGCTCAGTATCTTCAAAATGCTGAACTCCGGAATACGAATTGGTTTGATGTATTATTCAGAAATAGCATTGAACAAAATCACTCCATCGGTATCACTTCTGGTACAGATAAGGCGAAAAGCTACACCTCTTTTAGCTATTTCAATGATCCGGGGTGGACTATGACTGATAATGTAAGTCGCTTTACGGCAAATAACAACAGCACTTTTGATATTTCTCAAAAAATAACTCTTGGCATTTCCACTAATGCATCAGTGAGAAATCAGCGCGCACCTGGAACTCTTGATAGAGCACAAAACGTAGTAGAAGGTGCATTCAATCGGGATTTTGATATCAATCCGTTTAGCTATGCGCTGAATAGCAGCAGAACACTCGACCCAAACACCAATTACCAAATGAACTATGCCTCATTCAATATTTTGAATGAAATGGCAAATAACTTCATCGAATTGGATATGATGGATGTGAAGTTTCAGGGTGATTTATCGTATAAACCAACAAAGGAGATTGAACTTGCTGCCTTGGGAGCATTTCGATATGTAAAAAGCACTCAGGAACATCAAATACTTGATAATTCAAACATGTCATTGGCTTACCGTGCAGCACAAGATGCTACGATAAGAGCAAATAATAACTTTTTGTATCACGATCCTGATAATGTAGATGCGCTACCCGAGGTTGTGATGCCCGAAGGAGGGTTTTACAATACAGAGGACAATAAATTGTTGAACTACTATTTTAGATCGACTGCCAACTACAACAAAATATTTGAAAACAAGCATGCTGTAAACGCGATGATTGGTCAGGAAGTAAAATACACCGACCGCAAAAGTAGATTTGCAAAAGGGGTTGGATACCAATACGATACGGGTGGGATTCCATATGTTGATTATCGAATGCTTCGTCAAATGATTGAAGGAGGAGACAACTATTATGGCATGTCGCAAAATTATGACCGTTTTGTTGCTTTTTTTGGTACAGGTAGCTACTCTTACGATGGCACATATGTGTTGAATGCAACGGCACGTTATGATGGGTCAAATAAATTGGGTCGCTCGAGAGCTGCCAGATGGTTGCCAACATGGAATTTGTCAGGATCGTGGAATATTGCAAACGAACCCTATCTTCGCGAAAATCAAACTATCTCGACACTTTCACTGCGTGGCACTTATGGGTTAGTTGCATCAATGGGACCAGCAACAAATGCTCTTACAATTTTCAGGAATGAAGTAACTTATCGTCCATTCACTTCTGAAAAAGAGAACAAAATATTTATCGAATCACTCGAAAACAGTGAATTAACATGGGAAAAACAGCACGAGTTGAATGTGGGAGTTGACTTGGGCGTTTTCAAAAACAGAGTCAGTTTAAGTGTTGATGCCTATCAAAGAAATGGATTTGACCTCATTGGTGAAGTTCGTACATCAGGAATCGGAGGCGAATTAACCAAATTTGCAAATTTCGCCAATATGAAATCAAACGGAATTGAATTCACGTTAAATTCAAAAATTATTGCTTCTAAAGATTTCAATTGGACTACAAACTTAACCTTCTCGTACAATACAAATACGATTACGAACCTCAAATCGAAACCGCGGATTATAGATATGGTGTCTGCCGAAGGCGCACCTCGCGAAGGTTACCCAGTAAGAGGATTGTTTTCTATAAAATTTGATGGATTGGATAAAGAAGGTCTTCCAACATTCATCAATGAAAAAGGTCAGAAGACCCTTTCAGACATTTGGTTTCAAGAGAGAGACAGCGTAAATCATCTAAAGTATGAAGGGTCTATTGATCCGAAATATATTGGTGGATTAGAGAGTTCGTTTTCGTATCGCGACTTTAAACTTGATTTCTTTTTTACTTATCAGTTTGGAAACGTAATCAGACTTAATCCTATATTCAAAGCGTCATATTCTGATCTTGATGCTATGCCAAATGAATTTAGAAACCGATGGATGGTTCCAGGAGATGAAAACAAGACAAACATCCCTGTGATTCCATCTGCCAGGCAATTCAGCGATTATCCAGACCTAAGTATTGCTTACAATGCTTATAATTACTCGGATGTTCGTGTGGCTAAAGGCGATTTTATTCGACTTAAAGATATTTCTCTTGCTTATGATTTGAAGAAGCTTAGCAAAGCATTCAAAGTAAGCAGTATTCAACTCAAAGTAGTGGCTACAAATGTTTGGTTGATGTATGCCGACAAGAAACTTGCCGGTCAAGATCCTGAATTCTTTCGTTCAGGAGGAGTAGCGATGCCAATGCCTCGCCAATTTACTGTTTCGCTAAGAGTTGGTTTGTAGTTGTCAATTTATGAAAATGGAAATGAAAAAAGCATCCTTTATAATCACCCTTATAACAAGCCTAATTTTGTCGGCTTGTAACGACTATCTTGACAAAACGCCTGATAATCGGGCTTCGTTAAATAGTCCTAAATCAGTGCGTGAGCTACTGGTCTCAGCATATCCCGAGCAAAGCTATCAGATTTTTACTGAAACAATGTCTGATAATGTTTCCGACAGAGGGGCACAGGCAAATGGAATTGCGAGTAACTCACCTTCCAAAATCATGAGCGAACAAGCTTACAATTGGGAAGATGTAAAGGGAGATGATCAAGATACACCCACTGCTTACTGGACAGCTTGTTATAATGCTATAGCAGCATGTAATCATGCCTTAGAAGCCATTAAGCTTAATGGAAATGGTGACGAATATAATTCCGAAAAAGGAGAAGCATTAGTTTGTCGTGCTTATGCACATTTTATGTTAGTCAATATTTTTGCTGAGCACTACGATCCGCAAACAGCCGAAACCGCTTTAGGTATTCCGTATGTAACCGAACCCGAAAAAGTAGTTTTCAAAGAGTATAAACGAAATACGATAAAAGAAGTCTATCAAAATATTATATCTGATTTTACTACTGGAAATGCACTCATTGACGACGCAGTTTATCCTGTGCGTGGATACCATTTCACCAAGAATGCTTCGGCTGCATTCGCTTCTCGACTCTATCTTTATGTAAATCAGCCAGACTCAGTTATCAAATATTCAAGTTTTGTGTTGGGCAATTCGCCTCAAACTCAATTGAGGGATTGGAACGGTACTTATCAGGCCTTTTCTTCTTCGGAAGCAATTTCTACACAATTCGACAAAGCTGATGAACCAGCAAATATTATGCTTATTGGTTGCTCATCTTGGTTAAGTAGAGCAGTCTATAACAGATATGGCTTGACTTATGAGATGATGAATTCTTTAGGTCGGAAAATAAATGTGACTGGTGCAAAAAATGCGTTTTCTTTTTACGGATCCAGCACTTCCAATTTTGTGTTTATTCCCAAATATTTCGAGTATTTCAAACGTGAAAGTATCAATGCGAATTACGGTGTAGGGTATGTTATGATACCGACTTTTACGATGGAAGAGGTTTTGTTAAACAGAGCTGAGGCTTTTGTCATGAAATCGAATTTTACAAGTGCATTGAACGATATAAACAGCTATTATTCTAAACGAATAAACGGATATTCGGCAACAACCCATAACGTGACAGATGCTAAAGTGAATGCATACACCAACAGCGATGCAACAATTCCTCTTCCCTTTTACAGTTTATCTTCTGTGCAAATCCCTTACATTAAAGTATTGTTGGATATGCGTCGGTCAGAGTTTCTTCACGAAGGATTAAGGTGGTTCGACATCAAACGCATGCATTTGGCTATCAAACATAATCTGCTAACAGGTGCTCCGACGCCTATCGTTTTGAGTGCATCAGACCCGCGACGTGCGGTTCAGATTCCGGTGGATGCACAAACTTTTGGTATAAAACCTAATACAAGGGACAATACACCACCGCCATCGGTCATCAGACCTGAACCAGATTTATCAGTTAAGAATCATTGAAAAGTCCAATATAATGAGAAAACAGATTAAATATATACTCTTTTCGCTTCTTTTGGTTAGCACGTTTTCGTGTACAAAAGAGAAATTGAACACGTCAATTATCGACACAGGCACACCCTATTTGAATGAAACTGATCAGTGGGTTCGAACCAACTTCACAACGCCCTACAACATCGAAATATTATATAAATGGAACGATGGCGAAACGACAGTCGGTAAGAATTTGATTCCACCTAAAGAAGAGTTTGTAATACCCTTGATGAAAATGCTTGATAGTGTGTGGATTCAGCCCTATATTAAAGAAGGAGGAATCGATTTCTTTAAAAAACTGACACCGAAACAGTTTCTGCTGATAGGTAGCCCAAGTTACAATTCAGATGGTTCTCGCACACAAGGAACAGCCGAAGGTGGACGAAAAATCGTTCTTTACGCTGTGGATTGGTACAATCCAAAAAACAAAACACTTCTGTGGGAAGAGTATATCCATGTAATTTTTCACGAGTTTGGTCATATTATGCACCAAACCATTAATCATGACCCGGAATACAAGAATATTATTCCTGGATATACTGCTGCCTGGACTGATTTTACCGACACTCAAGCGAAAGAAAAAGGTTTCATTACAGCTTATTCGCTGAGTGGACCTGACGAAGATTTTGTAGAAATCATGTCAATTTTCCTCACATCATCACCTACAGATTGGGATGCAAATCTAACCACAATACAAAATGCGACAGCTAAAGCAGCGATACAGAAGAAATTAGAAGTTGTAGTTAAATATATGAAATCAGCTTGGAATATCGATGCTTATTCGCTGCGTACAACGGTTAATGCGTCTATAGACCGTGTTGTAAATAATGCGAACTAAACAATAACTGCTAGCGCAGGCTGATATTTATTGACAATTGAAAAATATGAATAGAAAAAAATATAAAGACCCCGTCATTTACCTTGCAATGATTCTTGCACTAACACTTTCTTCTTGCTCTCGCACATTAGAAGATGTTTTTGATGTGCCTGCAACCGAACGGGTATTGAAAGTTATAGACAATTGCAAATCGACGCTCATAAGCTCTAAAGATGGTTGGTATATGGATTATACTGCGCCAGATGGATATGAGGCAAAATTTGTGTTTCGATTTTCGGCACACGACTCTGTGTCGACTTATGCTGATTTCTCTGATTTGACATCGATTTCGAGTTATTCTCTCAATTATGGACAAGGTCCAATATTGTCGTTCGATTCTTATGGACAGATTCATACCCTTTCTGATCCAGAAACTGCACCTTTAGGAGCTGGTCATGGAGGCGATTTTGAGTTTGTAATCATGTCAGTTACTCCAGATTCTATCGTGCTCAATGGCAGGAAAAATAGAGATAAAGTAGTCTTATACAAAGCTCAAAATCCGATTCAGAACAAACTTATGATTGAAAATTGCAAAAAAACTCTGATAAATTCTCCAGACGGTTGGTATCTTGATTACACAACACCTAGTAATTTTAAAGCTAAATTTGTTATATCTTTTTTCAATGGGGATTCATTGAGAATGTACTCTGATATTTCCAATGAAATTAAATCTACAAAATACTCTTTTCAATATGCCCAAGTTCCGTTACTTTCATTTGATTCGAGTAGTGAGCTATATTCTCTTTCTAACCAAAAAACAAATCAAGGTGATTGGAGATTTATAATCAACACTGTTTCAGCCGATTCAATAATTCTCACCGGTCGGACAAATCACGATCGAGTGGTTCTTCACAAAGCTATTTCAGGACAAGAGAACCAAATTCGATTGATGAAACAATTCGATATAAGTTTGGGTAATAGTATTAACTTTTTTCACAGTGTGACAGTTGGAAGCAACAAAGCTGATTTTGTATTGAACGAAAACAGAAAACAGTTTGAAATTGCCACAGCTGATGGAGCCAAATCTTTGATAGATATAAACTACACTCCTGAAGGATTCGACTTAGCATCTCCAATTTCAGTTGGAGGAGCAACGGTTTCGCAATTCGTTTGGAACAACACCACCAAAAAATTTGTTGCAAATCAAACCGCATCACTTGATGCCAGTAATTCAACCTCTTTTTCTTTAGGTGCAACCGCCAATCAAATTTTGGGCAGTTATTTTGATTTAGTAGCTGTGAGCCCTGCTATTGCAAGTTGGTATAGCACACTATCATCGGCTTTCCCGACTTATAGCCGAAGTGAAATCTATCTGAATGCACCTATGAAAATTGAGACTGTCACAACTACGATGGTGAACAATGTGCCCATTGTAAAGCGAGATACCGCAGCGTCAATCTCTCTAATTAGTTATACTTTTTTGCTGAATAAGACACAAACAGTAACTGTCTGGAATAATTTTAAGGGTACAAAAATCACAAATCCCAGAGAGGATCAGATATTGCTTACTCAAGGTGTGAGAGATGGCGAAAATGCGACAGATTTAAATTTAAATAAAACTGTGAAAAATATCCCAACACTTTTTTACAATACTTCCGGTTTTTCTGTTTATATTCGCAATTCTAACATTTATTTAATCAGTTTGAAAGACAGCAGAAGTTGGTTTGTTCTGAGAAAGGGAACGCAAACTATACCGATACAGACGATTTACAAATAACAACAAATAAAACTTTTATTTAATTCTCAATTTATTTAATTAAACAATTATCATTATGAAAAGTAATTTACTTAAAAACAGTGTACTACTGACAATTCTCGGCGCATTCTTTTGCGTAGCAGTCAGTGTAGAGGCTCTTAGCCCGATTGTGAAAACAACGGTGAACAGAACAATCGTAAAAAAACAGATTCCAAACAAATTGGTAGCAAAACATGTGAAGAAATTCAGATCTAAAGCTGCTGTTGACAGTTTATCAATTCCAGTAGCAAACTACACTTATCCGGGCATGATACCCTATGACGGATATGCAAACTACATTTCCTTCAATATGTTGGTTAACGACTACACAACTGTTGGAAAACAAGACTATCTCTTTTTTCCAAAAGATACGATTGCATCCTACATTGATGCATCGACAAAGGCTCCTACAGCGTTTCTGTGGCGTGTGCCCGGTGGATCTCCTGCAGCTGCAGAAACTCAGGATTTAGATGTAACCTATTCTCAAGATGGAAGCTATGATTTTCCAACAATGAGAGCTTCTAATACAGATGGAAGTTCAACCTACACTGCTGAAGGACGCATCAAAGTAGGTGGAAAAGCTGAGATTGCGAGTTTTAATTCATTGACTATTGGTACTACCTATTTCCCAACTTACTACGAGTGGCAAGGTAGTTATGGATTTGTATCAGGTTCAAACACCTACGATGATCAAGCATTCGGAAATCTATTTATCTTAGGTCAAGATTCAGCTACCGTCGAGTCAGTTTCGGTCTATTTGCGAGCCTATCCAAAAGCTGCAGTAGCAAGCAATAAAGTTAAATTGGTATTGTACGAACCAGGTGATGATACGGGTGGAAATTTTAAAATGAACAATAAGATAGTTGCAACTGCTGAATTGAAAGTTAGCGATATGATGCCTACTGCTTCATCGGTCACAGGACTAGCTTATGCTGATAGTACAGGCAAAATAACCGAAGAAATTATGGGTATGGCAAATTTCAAATTTGCAGCGCCGGTTAAAGTATCTTCTCTTTTCTTTGCATCGCTCGAGAACTTTGGCAACAACCTAGTTGCTGGCGATTCATTGTGTATTTTGATGAATGATTTGGATCCAATTCCTGCTGACAGTTTCAAGACTATTGCATCCAATTCTTCATGGAGTTACTCAGCCACTACTACAGGAACTCACAGTTGGTTTCCGCTTTCTGATGTGTTTGGTGGATCAGCAAATCCTGTGTTGATGATTTGTCCAGTAGTGAATTACAGCTACAATATTTCAAGTGGAATTGCTAACACGTCTGTAAAAAATGCTTTGGTAGTGCGTGCTACAAAAGGATTCACTGTGATGGGAGCTTCAGAAGGTGAGAAGGTTTCGGCTTATACATTGAGCGGTCAAAAAGTAATGACCGCAACGGTTAATTCCCAAAGACAGACATTTACAGGCTTGAGCAAAGGAGTCTATATTGTGAAAGTAGGGAATGCGAATCATAAGGTTGCAATCTATTAAATGAACCGATTGAATATACAAAAGATGAGGCTGTTCACATGTTGAACAGCCTCATCTTTTTAGCATATAGGGTCAACTAAAAACACGTATCAACATTATACGACTCTTGTTCAATGATCATTTATTCCGCCTTCCGCAGGACTTACTTTTTTTCACGCAAAAAAAAGTAAGCAAAAAATGCTTCATCGAAAAGAACTCACTCGTTCGCCCATACAGCATTTGCTTATTTTGCGTAAATTGGTGGATGGGCTACTCACTCGGCAGCTTTTCGATAGTCTGGTATTTGTGTTTGTCCCCGCTGGGACTTCGATCTAACTGACATTGTCTCATAATGGCAGCTATAAAGAAATTCAATGTATATTTTTTGTGTTTGATTGCCAATTTCTTTGAACTTGCTTCTCATAATCATTGACGAATATATTGAAATACAATAACATAGCTGTTTTTCAGGTGACCCTATATCTCTTATTCGTTCAGCAAGGTATCTTTTGCTTTTTGTAAAGCCAATCGTTCTGCATCTGAAATGATTGGATACGATAAATCAAGTTTTCTCAGTTCTGCACAAATAATACTACCGATAAGATATCGTGAATACCATTTTTCATCTGCTGGAATAATGTACCAAGGAGCTGATTTCTTGCTAGTTTTACGAATAGCTTCTTCATATGCAGACTGATATTCATTCCAAAATGACCTTTCCTTCAGATCCATTACCGAAAACTTCCAATTTTTGTTTGGATCGTCAATTCTATCCATAAAGCGCTTCTTTTGTTCATCTTTTGATACATGAAGGAAGAACTTAAGAATGATTGTATCATTTTCAGTAAGGTTTTTCTCGAATCGACAGATTTGTTTGTATCGTTCTTGCCAGAATGATTTGTGAATATCTTTTACGGATCTTATATCGTTGTGCTTTTCGTTCAGAATGATTTCGGGGTGAACTTTTGCCACTAATACGTTTTCGTAATGCGAACGGTTGAATATACCAATTTCACCTTTGCCTGGTAATGCAACATAATGTCGCCAAAAATAGTCGTGATTTCTTTCCAGAGTCGATGGAGATTTAAAACTACTCACTTTCACTCCGGCTGGATTCACACCCGACATGATGTGTTTGATTGTGCCATCCTTGCCTGCAGCGTCCAT
>JBAXGL010000089.1:0-10111 GCA_037139375.1 Bacteroidales bacterium
ATGTCTCTTCCCTTAGCAGAACGCCTTCGCCCCAAAAACCTCGATGACTACATCGGCCAAAAACATTTGGTGGGCAAAAACTCCGTTCTGCGAAGAATGATTGAAGCGGGAAATATCTCGTCGTTCATTCTTTGGGGACCTCCAGGGGTAGGCAAAACAACTCTCGCACGCATTATCTCGTCGAAACTCGATGTTCCTTTCTTTACACTGAGTGCTGTAAATGCTGGCGTGAAAGACGTACGCGAAGTTATTGAGAAAGCCAAAAGCCAACGTTTTTTCAATGCTCGTAGTCCTATACTTTTTATTGACGAAATCCACCGTTTCAGCAAGGCGCAACAAGATTCGCTGCTTGGTGCAGTAGAAAACGGCACCATCACGCTGATTGGTGCAACGACCGAAAATCCTTCGTTCGAAGTGATTCGCCCCCTACTCTCACGCAGTCAAGTTTACGTGCTGAAATCTTTGGAGAAAAAAGATTTGCTTCAGCTACTCGACCATGCACTGACCACCGATATTGAACTGAAACAAAAAAATATCGTGATCAAAGAGAGTGATGCTTTGCTTCGGTTTTCTGGAGGCGATGCACGTAAATTGCTCAACATACTGGAGTTGGTCATAAATGCCGAAGAGGGTGATTTGATAGAAATAACAGATCAAATCGTGACTGACCGACTGCAGGAGAATCCGGCTGCATACGACAAAGGAGGCGAAATGCATTACGACATCATTTCGGCATTCATTAAGTCTATTCGCGGGAGCGATCCCGAGGGTGCAATCTATTGGTTGGCGCGCATGGTGGCTGGTGGCGAAGATCCAAAATTTATCGCTCGCCGTTTGGTCATATCCGCAGCAGAAGATATTGGACTGGCAAATCCGAATGCACTACTTTTGGCAAACTCATGCTTCGATGCACTGCAAAAAATTGGTTGGCCCGAAGGTCGCATTATCTTAGCACAAACGACCATTTATCTGGCTTCGTCGGCGAAAAGCAATTCTGCCTATTTAGCTATCGACGATGCGCTGGCATTGGTGCAAGAGACAGGCGACTTACCCGTTCCACTCCACCTGCGCAACGCTCCGACCCAATTGATGAAAGAGTTGGAATACGGCAAAGAGTATCAATATGCGCACAATTTTGAGAACAATTTCGTGAAACAAGAATACTTGCCCAAAGAACTGAAAAACAAAACAATCTGGACACCGCAAAACAATCCTCTAGAAGCCAAGTTGCAAGAGCATTTGAATAGCTTGTGGAAAGATCGTTTTATGAAATAAAAATCAAACAACCCGAACTAGTACCTTTAAACCTTAACCCGAAAATTCAGATGAAACCCAATCCAAAAAATCTGTTGCTAAGTCTTTTCTTAGGCTTTACCTCATTATTGATGGCAATAAACCAGCCTCCAATTTCATATTCACAAACGGTTTTCAATCGGTTTACAAATCTATGGAATAAAGCACCACAAGAAAAAGCCTATCTGCAAACAGATAAACCCTATTATATTGCGGGTGAGGATATTTGGTTTAAAGGATATGTGGCGAACGCCACAACACACCAGGAAAATACGCAGAGTAAGTTTCTTTATGTAGAACTTATAGACAAAGCAGACTCGGTTTTCCATCGTGTGAAAATTAGACGAGATTCTCTTGGATTTGCAGGCTGCTTGAAATTAAAACCAGAAATGCCATCGGGTTATTATGCCATCAGAGCCTATACCTATTGGATGCAAAATGTAGGTACCGATTTCTTTTTCAGCAAAAACATCTACATTGGCAATCCGATTGACGACAAAGTAACCAGTCAAATTACTTATGGTAAACCATTAAACGGCAAAGTTTCTGTCACAATGACTTTCACCAATGCTTCGCGAAGTCCACTTGTCGGTCATAATATCGTTGTGGCTCAAAATTGGAAAAATGCCCCAAAAAGAAAATTGAAACAACTAACAAACTACAACGGTAAAATCACATTTCAAATTCCCGTTGACTCCACCAGTCATTTGAGCCAAAGCCTTGATGTATCCATTAATGACGAATCACTTAAATATACCACTAAGTTTTATCTTCCTGAATTTAGCAAAGACTTCGATGTTCAGTTCTTTCCAGAAAGCGGTGTGCTGCTTAATAATATCACGCAGACCGTTGCCTTCAAAGCAATAGGTACAGATGGTTTGTCTGTAGAAGTGACAGGTAAGATTTATTCCAACGACAACAGAGAAATCACCGATTTTTCTTCTGTACACAAAGGAATGGGTAAATTTCTGATTGAACCACAACTCAATGAAACTTATTATGCAGTGGTAAAATCAGCAAGAGGTGTAGAAAAACGTTTTTCCCTTCCGCATGTTCAAAAAGAAGGAGTTATTCTACATTTAGCTTACTATAAAACCAAAATAATGTATGAAGTCTCAAACCAAACTTCTCGCCCCAATAGCTCCTTACACTTATTGGCACATTCGCGCGGAAAAGTGTACGTTATTCAGCCGCTCAACCATTTAGCAGGTCAAATCGAAGAATCAGTCCTCCCTGAAGGAATTTTATCACTTGCAGTTATCGACTCTGTAGGCAATACGCTCTGCGAAAGACTCACGTTTATACAAAATCTGGATCCAACAATAATTAGCGTCGAAAGTGACAAAAAAAGTTACGGCAAGCGTGAACTTGTCAATCTGAACCTCAAAGTTAAATCATCGCTGGGTACCCCTGTAGATGGAAAATTCTCAATCAGTATAACTGACGGACGCAGCGTAAAAACCGACTCGTTGGGCGATAATATTTTGAGTTATTTTCTTTTGTCATCTGACTTGAAAGGGCATGTAGAAAACCCAGCTTCATATTTCTCAGGTGATCCCAATGCATCGCACGAAAAATTAGATTTACTACTATTGACGCAAGGTTGGAAGCGATTTAGCACGGCTGATATTGTAAAAGGAATATATAAACAGCCAACCTACTATCTCGAAGCAGGACAAGCTCTGTCGGGAACGGTGAAAAACATACTCAATAAGCCCGTCAAAAAAAGCGAGATTATTATGCTTTCACCCTACAAAGGTACTATTCGAACTACTAAAACTGACAGTTTGGGTCATTATCTAATTACTGGTATTGAGTTTCCCGACAGCACTTCGTTTGTATTGAAAGCAAAAAAGAAGATACTTATTGGCGATGTTGAAATTATACCAGATTTTGATGATTTTCCAAAATTCTCAGCGTATATGCCTGTTTCGAACACCGAAACAGCAAAACCAACGTCAGATTACCTCCAACAGAGCAAGGAGAAATACTATTACGAGGGTGGGATTAGATTGATAAACCTCAGCGAAGTAGAGGTAAAAGGTCAAAAAATCAATGATGATACAGACAATCCTATCTATTCAGGGTTAGCCGATGCAGAGATTAATGCTGAACGCCTTCAAAGTTTTCCAGGTATGAGTATTATGAACATGCTATCTACCATAGCTGGTGTACAAGTCATGGGTGATAAAATCTCTATTCGTGGAAGTTCTGGAAATCCAACAATTATGATTGATGAAATCGAAATTGAAGGCACCGAAGAACTCTCTTATTTAACAACTAACGATGTGGAGAATATATCTGTATTTAAAGGAGCAAATGCAGCCATATTTGGAGCAAAAGGTGGAAATGGCGTCATTACTATCACACTGAAGAAAGGTGTCGTTTTAAAGACGAGCACCCCTACTAGTTTAGCATTTATTGTTCCGTTAGGATACCAAAAACCAATTCAATTCTATGTTCCAAAATACGAAGTAGACAGCGTTCGACTGAGTAAAACACCAGACCTTCGTACCACCATTTACTGGAATCCTAAATTGGTAACAGATTCCACAGGACTGATTCATCTGAATTTTTATACGGCTGACAAAGCAAACAATTACAACATCGTCGTTGAAGGTGTGACAAATGATGGAGAAGTTTGCAGATACGTTGGAGCACTTCGTCGTGAAGGTTTTTGACAATTGGTTAACCAACTAATAATTTATCAAAAATAACATTTCAGAAGCTACGATCTATAACCATTTCGTGGCTTTTGATTTATTTTTTCAAAAGAAAAGATTGGTAAACACGAAATAAAATTGTAATTTTGCGGCTCAATTTTACGACTATAAGCCTACATTATTCTAAACATATTTCAGATGAAGAAGCATAATTTTTTTGCAGGTCCCTCAATTCTAAGTGAATATACCATTAAAAGTACCGCTGATGCAGTATTGGAATTTGCTGGAATGGGACTGTCAATCCTTGAAATTTCTCACCGAGAAAAAGAGTTTATTGCGGTCATGAATGATGCACGCTCCTTAGTGAAAGAGCTACTAGATATTCCGCAAGGTTATGAAGTGATTTTCATGGGTGGCGGCGCAAGTATGCAATTTTGTATGGTACCTTTTAATCTTCTGGAGACAAAGGCTGCTTACCTAGATTCTGGTACATGGGCTTCAAAAGCAATCAAAGAAGCCAAATTGTTTGGTGAAGTCGACGTTGTTGCCTCATCAAAAGATGCAAACTACAGTTTCATTCCAAAAAATTATACGGTTGCCGACGATGTGGACTATTTCCACATTACATCAAACAACACCATTTTCGGAACACAAATGCACCAGTTTCCTGATGTGAAAGCGCAACTAGTTGCCGATATGTCATCTGATATATTCTCTCGTCCGATTGATGTATCGAAATTTGATATTATCTATGCAGGTGCTCAAAAAAATCTTGCACCAGCTGGTGTTACTCTCGCTATTGTCAAAGAAGATGCTTTGGGGAAAGTGACTCGTCCGATTCCATCAATGTTGAACTACAAAACACACATCAAAGACGAATCGATGTACAATACGCCTCCTGTATTGCCTACATTTGCTGCTCTGAAAACGCTTGAGTGGTACAAACAGTTAGGTGGAATAGCTGCAATAGAGAAAATCAACCAAAACAAAGCAGCAATCTTGTACGATGCAATAGACAGCAGCAAACTGTTTAAAGGAACAGCTGTCGCAGAAGACCGCTCGTTGATGAATGTATGTTTTGTAATGAACGACGAATACAAAGAGCTCGAAGAAGAGTTTGGCAAATTTGCAAAATCAAAAGGGATGATGGGAATCAAAGGACACCGATCTGTAGGTGGATTCAGAGCTTCCATCTACAATGCAATGCCAACATCAAGCGTCCAGGCACTTGTGGATGCCATGAAAGAGTTCGAAAAAAATATTTAATAGAAACAACCTGTTTATGAAGACGCTAAGAAAAGAAGATAAGACTTTTTGCTTAGCGTCTTTGTGATTTAAAAAAGATCTGATTATGAAGGTATTAATTGCAACAGACAAACCGTTTGCAGCGGTTGCAGTGAATGGAATCCGCCAAGTGGTGGAAGAAGCTGGCTTTGAGTTGGCACTTCTCGAAAAATACACCGAAAAGACTCAACTGCTCGAAGCAGTAAAAGGTGTTGATGCCATGATTGTGCGTAGCGACATTGTAGATGCTGATGTGGTAGCAGCTGCTGATCAGTTGAAAATAGTGGTACGTGCAGGAGCAGGATACGATAACCTCGATTTAGCAGCATGTAGCGCAAAAGAAGTAATCGCCATGAACACACCTGGGCAGAATGCAAATGCTGTAGCTGAGTTAGCCTTCGGAATGATGGTAGCAGCAGCGCGTAATTTCTATAACGGAACTTCAGGTACCGAATTGTTAGGCAAGAAACTGGGTATTCACGCTTACGGAAATGTAGGACGCAACATTGCCCGAATTGCCAAAGGTTTCGGTATGGAAGTCTATGCCTTTGATGCATTTGTTCCTGCAGAAGCCATTAAAAACGAAGGAGTCACACCCGTCTCATCGGTAGAAGAACTGTATTCTACCTGTCAATACCTCTCTATCAACATACCAGCAACTCCTGAAACCAAAAAGTCTATCAATTACTCGTTGTTGAGCAAGACTCCAAAGAATGCTGTTTTAGTGAATACAGCCCGCAAAGAGGTGATCAACGAAGAAGAGTTGGTGCAGTTGATGGAAGAACGCGCCGATTTCCGTTATGTATCGGACGTGGCACCTGACAACAAAGTTGTCTTCGCTGAAAAATTAGAAGGAAGATATTTCTTCACTCCAAAGAAAATGGGTGCACAAACCTCAGAAGCCAACGTAAACGCAGGTATAGCAGCTGCCAAGCAGATTGTAAGCTTTCTGAAAGATGGAATAGACCGATTCAGAGTGAACTAAGACATTGCTAATCCAAAAAAAACGACCACTTCAATTTAGCTTGAAGTGGTCGTTTTGCATAATGCTGAAACAGGGTAATTTTGTTATCAAAATTGGAAATAAATTCAAATAATTTAAGATATTGCGTTAGTTTTGTTATCTTATTGATTGCCAGCTTTAAATACACAAAAATAGCCTCTTAAGAGACAATGATTAAAAATAATATAGCTCTGAGGGTGTAGTTCTTTTAAGAACAGTCAAATGTAGGTCTTTTCCAACTTTTATATCTCTTTCAGCAAGTTTACGTTCGACTGTTTTATATGCTAATTCTGGGTGATTATTATCTTGACTAAGATGACAAAGAAAAAGATGTTGAAGCTTCTGTTGATAATTTTTAGCAACGAATTCAGCAGTATCATGATTTCCCATATGCCCATGACTTCCCGAAACACGATCCTTTAAGTAAGACGGGTATCTACCGTTTTTAAGCATTTCTTCATCGTAATTAGCTTCTAATACCAAATAATTAGCTTGTGAAAGATATATCCCAACATCATCAGGGATATGTCCTAAATCAGTTGCAAAAACAAATTGAGTTCCATTATAATCAATACTGTATCCTATATTATCACTCCCATCGTGCGGAACTTCAAAAGGAGTAATTTTGAAATCACGAAGCTCTAAAACCTCATTTTTACAAATGATTCTTTTTGAAGTGTATATTTTCTCCGTCATCGAGTAATTTTTATTCATCCCATTGTGAATTGCCTCGGTAGAATACACAGGAATATAATACTTTTCGCCAATAACACCTGCAGATTTAATGTGATCTGCATGGTCGTGAGTAATCAATAAAGCAATAATATTTTCGAACTGAATATTTTTTTCTTTTAGTACCTTTTTTATTGAACGAACTCCAATCCCAGCATCAATTAAAATTCCATATTGTGAATTTCCAATAAAATAGCAGTTTCCGCTACTTCCACTGGCAAGACTTAAAAATCGTAATCCCATATCTATTTTTTCTTAATTCTCTTTTGATGAATTCGTATTAGTTTTGTATTGGACAGCGTCAGTGATGAAGGAAAATTATCATAAAATCCTGCAATTATATAATTGACTTTTTTGGCAGTATCAGTCTTCATATCAATATGATAAGCATTCGATATTAATAAATTTCGGGTATTACTAATTGATGATTCATCTGTATAGCCTATAGTCAAAACCATTTTGGGTAATTGCCTATGAGAAACGTTAAAAACACGAACTTCAGTTGCGAAATGAATAGAATCACCTTGAATAAAACTATCATCGTTCTTAATTTCACTAAAAAAACTACCAATCATCAGAGTCCCTGTGAAATTGTTGTCTTTCGGTTTGGTCCAAAGGTTAATAGTGTCACCAATAGGTATTTTCGCTGTTTTACTTACATCACCTGATTCAATTTGCATTTTAGACTCCTCTTTTTTCAAACGAGTAATTACTCTGTCATAAATCTTTGTATATACATCTAGATGAGCTAAATACCAGTTTAAAGAAGTGTCGTATTGTTTTTTTGTGACATCATATTTTTTTAAAATTGACATTAAATAGATTTCTCTTGCATTTGATTCATAAATTGGTGTTAATTCTGTATCTGAAATATTTTCTCCAAGGTAGGAATCATATAATATTTTTTCCATTTTTGTTTCAGAAACGACATCATTTGGAGTACCGACACATGCCGAAAACACAATCAAAAAAATTAGAAAAGAATATATATGTATAAATATTTTTACCACCAGTTAATCAATTATAGGTTTTTCAGAAATATGTGACAAATGATGCCGTTGAAAAAGAATCAACAAAATAACACCAATAGAAATTGAAGAGTCAGCGAAATTAAAAATGTACCGAAAGAAAACAAAATCTTGTCCGCCATAAAACGGGATCCAGGTTGGCAATATTGTTTCGTATAATGGGAAATAAAACATATCAACTACCTTACCATATAAAAACCCAGCATATCCTCCGTCAACAGGAAATAATGTGGCAACTTGTCCAAAACTACTGTTGAAAATTAAACCATAGAATAGACCATCAATAATATTTCCTGCTGCACCAGCCAGAATCAATGATAAACAGGCTATATAACCGAAGTTTTGTTTTGCTTTTATCACTTTTATCAAATACCGTGCAATAAATGCAACAGCTATAATACGAAACAAGGAAAGAAATAGTTTACTAAAAAGCTCCATTCCCATTGCCATCCCATTATTTTCGGTAAATAATATTTGAAACCAAGATGCAATCGGTATCGATTCGTGTAATTGCATATGTGTTTTTACCCAAATCTTTATAAATTGGTCGATAAACAGAATTCCAAAAATTATTAAAGCTGATTTTTGCCCTAGTGAAAATTTCATATTCGCAATTTATATCAAAAAACAATTCGACAATTGAGCCTGTTTGGTTGACTTCATTGTCGAATTATTAAGAGAAAATATTTTTTTATTTCTGACTATTCTTTGCATCGATACTCAAAGTGGCATGAGGAACCGCACGTAGACGTTCTTTTGGAATAAGCAACCCCGTTTCTCGGCAAATACCGTAAGTTTTATTCTCTATGCGAACTAATGCAGCTTGCAAATGCTGTATGAATTTCATTTGACGTTGTGCTAAACGACCAGCTTCTTCTTTAGAAAGTGTTGCAGCTCCCTCTTCGAGGACTTTAAAAGTTGGCGAAGTATCGCTAATGTCGTTACCATCTGAGTTCATAATAGACGATTTTAATAAATCGTAATCACGATTCGCCTTTTCGAGTTTGTCTAAGATAATTTCCTTAAATTCTGACAACTCTTCGTCTGAATATCTCGTTTTTTCTGACATAGTATTATGTATTTAATAGGTTTCCAATTCTGCAACTTATCGTGCGAAGTTATATAATTATTTGGTAAAAACAATATCGAAAACGTTGTTTTTATGATTTTGTTACACTGACATACAGTATAAATTCTTCAAAGTTCATTTCAATACCATCATCCACCTTATCTGTCATCACTATCTCATTAGCTAATACTTGATTAGCAATATATTCTGAATAATCAGCAATAGCTTCATCGATTTCTGGGTGACGGGTTAGTTTTATCGAAATCTTATCTGTAATCTCAAATCCACTTGATTTTCGAATATTTTGAATACGATTTACTAATTCTCGCGCCAATCCTTCTTTTTTCAACTCTTCGGTGATTGTAATATCAAGTGCAACTGTCAAGCGCCCTTCGTTTGCAACCAACCAGCCAGGTATATCTTCCGAAATAATATCGACATCCACAACTTCGATTTCAGCAGGTTGACCATCGACTGTTAAAGTATATTTGCCATCATTTTCAAACTGCTGAATTGCGGCCTGATCCATTTCGGCAATTACCACAGCCAATTGCTTCATGATTTTACCATATTTTGGACCTAATTTCTTAAAATCAGGTTTTATGCGTTTCACGAGGATTCCTGCTGTATTTTCTACGAAGTTTAGCTCTTTCACATTCACTTCGCTCAAAATCAATGGTTTAATCGCATCAATATTTGCTCGCACTGAATTTTCCATAACCGGCAACATGATTGCCGACAACGGTTGGCGAACCTTGATGTTTACTTTCTTGCGAAGTGCTAGCACCATTGAAGATATATCCTGCGCCAATTGCATTCTGACCTCCAGAACCTTATCGATTAATGAGTTATCAAAAGTCGGAAAGTCAGCAAGATGAATAGATGAAGCCTCTCCTTTGTTTGACACCGAAACCAAGTCGCAATACAATTTATCTGCATAAAATGGTGCGATTGGCGACATCAATTTTGCCACAGTTTCGAGACAAGTATACAGCGTTTGATAAGCGGCAATCTTATCTTGTCCATAATCGCCACCCCA
>JBAXGL010000090.1:0-10066 GCA_037139375.1 Bacteroidales bacterium
AGTCCCAAATCGAAACCTGGACGTTGCCAAGGAATCCATGCAATTGAATCGCCCCAAATTTCTTTCATGATTTTCTCTCCGTCTGCAGCTGCTGCAATGGCAATTAACGCATCTGGATGAAGGTGATCGACGTGTTTGTAAGGCAATAAACCATGCAAAGGGGTGTCGATAGATGGTGCTGCCGATTTGAGATTGAAAAGACAATAGTTGAATAATTCCACCATTTCGTCTTCGAACTCCAATCCGCGGTAAACGTTTTTCAAGTTGTGCAATTTCTCTACATAGAGAGAAGCACAGCCCGATCTTTTGAGCGTTCCGATGTCGCCACCCGAACCTTTTACCCACATCACTTCGGCCATTTTTCCGCTCAATGGGTCTTTATCTTCTACTTTACAAGAGGTATTTCCACCTGCATAGTTGGTCAATCGCAAGTCTGCGCCCAGTTTATTGGAACGGTAGATAAACAAATCTACTTCGTTGCCATTCAATTTTGCTACTTCAACTTCGTCCCATAAATACGAGACAAAGTGGTAAGTCGATTTCTTTTGGTACTTCATTTGTTTAGAATTATAAAGGTAAATGATTAGAATATTTTACTGTGCTGAACTATGCTGCAAATATAGAATCAATATATTAGTTTTGTGCTTCTTAACGATATGTTATTCAACATAAACAATGAGATTTGCAGTCACCTATTAATAAATATGTTATTAAACTCTTATTTTATTTCCGTGCTTGTTATTACCTGCAAATATTTCAGATAACCGTTTTCCCATTCTGTCTGGTCTTTAGGAGTAAATAAATCTAGCGTAATTGATTCTCTAACAATACGGCGAATTTCACTCATAGAACTGACGCATCCTGCAGCTTTTGCCTGAATCAAAATATTTCCAAAAGCTGTAGCTTCAGATGGACCAGCAACAACTGGAAGATTAATTGCATTTGATGTCCATTGATTCAACAATGGATTTTTCGAACCACCACCGATAACGTGGAGTTTTTCTATAACGAATGGCGCTAAATCGTTCAATTTACGTAACACAAACTTATATTTAAGGGAGAGGCTTTCAAAAATTGTGCGAACAATTGCTGCATCATCTGCTGGGATAGGCTGATTTGTTGATAAGCAAAACTCAGCAATAGCACCGAGCATACTGGGCGGATTAGCAAACGATAAATGGTCTGTGTCAATCAACGAATTAAAAGCTGGTCCATTATTTGCCATCTCCATCAATTGAGTATATGTATAAGAAATTCCTGCTTTTTTCCACTCTTTGATGCATTGCTCAAGAATCCACAGTCCAGTGATATTTTTCAGAAAACGAGTTGTTCCCTCAACACCACCTTCGTTTGTAAAATTGAGTTCGTATGTTTCATCATTAATAATTGCATCCTTCACTTCAATACCCATCAACGACCAAGTACCAGAACTTAAGTAAGCAAAACGTTCATTTTCAGCAGGTACTGCAGCGACTGCAGATGCTGTATCATGACCTGCAACAGCAATTACAGACACTTTACCTAAACCGCTTTCTTCAGCTAAATGGTCTCTTAAAGTCCCTATCAAATGACCCGGCATGACTATTTCTCCCAAAATGGAAGCATCAATACCAGCTGCTTCAAGCAGTTGAGTCTCAAATTTCTTAGTGATAGGGTTTAAAATCTGTGAAGTGGAAGCAATAGTATATTCTATCACCTTGTTTCCTGTGAGCAAATACGACAATACATCAGGCATAAACAGTAATTTATCTGCAGCTTCGAGAAGAGAATTATTCGCTTGTTTAAGCGCAAATAGCTGATATAGACTATTGAAATTCATAACTTGAATTCCAGTCAGACCATATACTTTTTTTCGGTTTATAATTTCGAAAAATTTTTCGGGCATTCCTTGGGTATGAGGGTCGCGATATGCATAAGGAGCGCCAAGCAATGAGCTGTCTTTTCCTAATAGTGCAAAATCAACGCCCCAAGTATCTATGCCTATAGATGTTATTGCTACACGTTCTTTCTTTGCTTCAGCTAAACCTGCTTTGAGATGTTCAAAAAGCGAATAAATGTTCCAATGGAAGTGCTCACCGATTTGTAAAATTTGATTTGGAAATCTCGTCAACTCTTTCATTCGAAGTTGTCCATTTTCAATGGTTCCCAAAATTGACCGTCCACTTGTTGCGCCTAAATCGAACGCTAAAAAAGATGCATTTTTCATTTGTAGTAAATGTTAGCGCAAAATTATCAAACTCTAAAACTGAATTGTTATAAATTTTGATATATAAACTCTACTTTTTGATTGTTCAATTATCGGGTCGATTTTGCCATTTGTCGGCGGTAATTCTCTACTTCCCAATTGTCAATAAAATCGATTTGCGACTTTGTCATAAATTGAGGTCCACCGAAATTTTCAGAATAAAAGCTAATTTTCAGAATGTTAGTGTAAACTTCCAATACATTCAATACAGATTTCAAACTATCTTCTACGGCGACAACTCCTTCACCTTCCACAGCCAAAACTTTTGGTAAATAGCCATGCGTTTTGAGGTAATCGCTCACAAGGAATTGAACAGAAGCCAGCAAGGCTTGTTCGTCTTTTTCGGCAGAAATAAATAGGTATTGCGCTTTGCAATAGACGATATCATCTGGTGTAAAAGCGGTTGATGATTTCGAGAAACGTTTGTTGTCTTTTACGAAAAACTGAATCAATTCGCTCGAAATTCCTTTGGCTACAAAGTTGCTAAATCCTTCATTCAACGACTGAATCTTGTCGATAATCGGTGATGAAATTTCAGTTTGTAAATCAGACGGCAGTTCGGTGTGTATGCAATCAGCAATTTTTTGCATCATTGCAGCATAGATTGCATCAATCTCAGCAGTGGTATCGGCGGCTACAAAAACTCCATGGTTTTCCAGAAAAATGATGTTTGGCGCTTTTCCAAACTTAGCTGTATAGGCTTCAATTTCACTCTCTACTTTTTTAAACAATACATATCCCGGATCAGTATACGGAATAAATAAGGCCTCTGCACCAAAAAGTTCGCGTGTAGCTGTCGGTGCATTTTTAGAACACATCACCGCATTCACTTTCGTAGGGTGGGTGTGCACCACAAACGGATAAGCGATTGCCTCGTGCATCGAAGTCTCTACTGAAGGGCGATTGCCGTTTGTCGAAACAATAGATGCTGCTAAATCGGCTTTCACTTCGGCTTCTCTTTCGGTCGAATTTTGGCTGTAGGTCTTTGTCGAAACGACTTTCAGCTTTTCGCGCGACAGGCAGACAAATCCGTTTTCATCAATTGTCTCGAGAGCTACTCCACTGGCTTTCACCCAAATATGCGGATCGTTTTTGTAAGAAGTATTTCCACCTCCGGCAATCACATACGATTTGTTTTTGCCATATTGCTGCGAAACTCGAACGAGTTCTTGTATATTAATATCCATTTCTGCGTGATTCGATATAAATGAAAACCCTTCACTATCCATTTCTGGAAAGCGAAGGGAAGTTTTTGATTTATTTATAAAGTGGTCCGTAAGTTTGGCAAGCGCGGTAGTCTGCACTCTCTTTGTCCATGCCATAAGCAGCCCAAGCACTTGGACGGAAGATTTTGTCTTCGTCTACGTTGTGCATACATACTGGAATGCGCAAAACAGCCGCAAGTGTAATCAAATCCGCACCAATGTGTCCGTAGCTGAATGCTCCGTGGTTGGCTCCCCAATTGTTCATTACAGAATAAACGTCTGCGAAGTTGCCTTCACCGGTCAATCGTGGTGCAAACCACGTAGTTGGCCATGTTTTGTTGGTGCGGTCGTCGAGCACTTTGTGAACGTCTGCTGGTATGTCAACTGTCCAACCTTCAGCCAATTGCAACACAGGACCAAGTCCTTTTACGAGGTTGATGCGCGCCATTGTGACAGGCATGCCTCCTTTTGTAAGGAAGTTTGAAGAGAAACCACCTCCACGGAAATATCCGCAATCGGCAGGATACCAAGTTGTTGCATCCAACGTTTTTTGTACTTCTTCTTCTGTGATTTCCCAGAAAGGTTTCATCGCTGGTTTTCCGTCGATAGTTTGTTGTCCGCTTCCGTCCAAAGCTGCAGAGCCTGAATTAATCAAGTGAATCAAACCATTTGCTGCAAGACCTTCCAATTTGTGACCCGTCACGCGCTCAACTGCATCGGCACTCCAATAGGTGCGGACATCTGCAAATACCTGAGCTGTGTTGGTTAACAATTTGCCAAACAACATTGCGGCACCGTTCAATGAGTCATTCTCGGTTGCTACTACGAATGCTTCGCGAATGCCGTTCCAGTCGAACGATGTATTCAAAATTGCTTCTGCAAAATCTCCATTCGGCATAAAGTCAGTCCATTGGCGTTGTCCTTGGAATCCAGATGCAATAGCATTATGTCCCAACGCTTCTTCACCAAAGCCCAATTCACGTAATTTTGGATTTCCAATCATCAAATCGCGCATAATCAACGTCATTTTCACTACAAATTCCCACTCTTGGTCGAGAACTTCGCGTGATTTCTTTTTGTCTGTATCGTTGGTGTCAACACCTTCGTTTGCTTTGCACTGTTTTGTAGTCCAATCCATCGCTTTCTTGAACTCTTCTGGATCGTAGATGCCCAATTTTTCACGACGAATGATTTCGCTCATGTCTACGTATTCGTTGCGCATGCCGAGGTATTCTTGGAAGAAATTAGCATCGACAATGGAACCGGCAATACCCATCGATACAGAGCCGATTGAGAGATATGATTTGCCGCGGAGTGATGCTGCAGCAACACCTGCTTTCGCAAAACGAAGCAATTTTTCTTGTACATCAGCAGGAATAGTGTTGTCGCCACCATCTTGCACATCGCGACCATAGATGCCAAATGCTGGCAATCCTTTTTGATTATGACCAGCCAAAGCTGCTGCCAAATATACTGCTCCCGGACGCTCAGTTCCGTTGAAACCCCAAACAGCTTTGATGGTGTGTGGATCTACGTCGATTGTCTCGCTACCGTAGCACCAGCATGGAGTGACGGTTATGGTAACACCTACGCCTTCTGTCTTGAACTTTTCAGCACAAGCTGCAGCTTCGTCCACACGTCCGATAGTGGTGTCTGCCATCACGCATTCGATTGGAGAACCATCGCTGTATCTGAGATTCGATCTCAAGAATGTAGCGAGGTTTTGCGCCATGTTCATAGTTTGTGCTTCCAATGATTCGCGAACGCCACCTTGACGAGCATCGATTGTTGGTCTGATTCCGATTTTGGGATTGCCACCTTGCAATCTTCCAGTTTTTTCTTTACGTATTTGCGCTGCCGATTCGATCTCTGCAGCAATTGCTCCTGCTTTCATTGATTATTTTTTTATGTTAGGCTATGAATAATATGTTAGTAACTGTTTTAAATTGTGCTGAACTGTGCTGATTTATTATCAAAAAAAGGGATTATAATGACCCTCTTACTAAAAACTGCGTTGAAATATATTCCTGAATGGGTTGTTTAGTTGTTACAAAATGTGCAGCCTTTTCACCCATCAATCCAAAGTCAACACTAATAGAAGATATTCCGTCTTTAATAACTTCCAAAATTGGATCTTCGTTGTAAGCTATCAGTCCAATATCTTTACCAACTTTGAACCCTTTCGTATCGGCATCCTTAATAATTTTCACCAAATCTTCTGCCAAAATACATAAATACAATGTATGATTGTCAACTCCATTCCAATCTGCATCCTTACGAATAATCTCATACTCTAATTGATTATCAGAGCAAAATTTTATAAAATAATCAATAGAACTTATTGGATGACAAACTTCTTCAGGAAAAACAAATATGAATTTCTTGTATTCTATAATTAACTCTCTATTTGCAGAAAGGCAATCATAAAACGATTCGTTGAAGTTCTGACAGATATATGAATAATTTGCTTTCTCGAAATTTCCAAAGTCAAGTAGCAGCAATTTGTTCTCAGGAATAGCCTTCAATGAATCAGACATTTTGTCATTCGAAAAATTCATCACTACATACAGACTGTACTTACCCAAACTTTCTCGCACGATGGTTTCGAAGAGACGTTCGTTATATTGGTGAAAAATCAAATCAACCTTATAATTTTCAGGTAAATTAGCAGCAAATCGATGATATAGATTCTGTTTAAACGAAGAGTACGTGTCGAGCAAAAGTAGAATATGGTTCACTTCGCCGGTTACAAAATAGCCTTTTGTTGGATTAGAGTCAATTATACCTTTTTTTTTCAATTCACTGTAAGCCTTAAAAACAGTGTCTCTTGATATTTTGTATTTTGCGCTAGCTTCATTAATAGACAGCAGGTTATCACCCATTCGCAACTTACCTTGCATAATAGACATACTTATGCCATCTGAAAGAGATTTAATTTTCGATTTAGAGTGTGAAAACTTTATATTCATATAATTAGCTATGCTGAACTGTGCTGCAAAAGTAATTCCTTTCTGTGAAAATTCACTTTAAATCTATATGTTTGACAACAGATTTTGCAATAGGGCACAAAATTACTCAAAATTGTAGAATCAGTCAGAAAAAAAACTTTATAAAAAAGGAAGCACCATATGACAAAAGTCATAGCGCTTCCTCTTTTTGACTGCCTTAATGTGATGCAACTACTTTGTATTCGCTACCTTCATATAGTGGTCCTGAAGGTTTTGAACCTACATAAGAGTAATATACAAGATAAATGTAACTGACTATAGGTATAATCATTGCATAAGCCATACTGTGCGTTGAATCTGAAATATAGCCCATCAAAGGAGTCCACACAGCTCCACCGATAATAGCCATAATGATCATCGATCCACCAATTTTGGTATTTGGTCCCAATCCTTTTACCCCAAGTGCAAAAATTGTCGGAAACATACATGACATAAAAAAACTAGATAATACTAACGACCAAACGCCGAAGAATCCTGGATTGACAATCGCAATTGTGGTTAATGCAATATTGATTACACTGAACGCTCCCATCAATTTATTAGGTTCAAATTTTCTCATCAAAGCTGTAGAAACGAAACGTCCGATACCAAATGCAATTAACGCAAACATAAGATATTCTGCTGCTTCTTTTTCAGGTTTTTGTATGTAATCTTTGACATACTGAATCAGAAAACTCCATGTGCCAACCTGAGCTCCAACGTAAAAAAACTGTGCCAAAACACCTTTGAGAAAGTGTGGATATTGTAACAATTTAGAAATATGTCCATGTCCATCATCAGACTTATCTTTCGTTTTTACTGGATTATCAGTTTCTGCAGGAAACTTAACTTTCCAAATAAGAAATGCCCACAATAAGATAATGCCACCAATGACCATATACGGTGGAATAACACGCATAATCTCATTGTGTAAATATGTTTGATAAGTCCCCGATGCTTTCATTGCATCAACTTGAGTGACAGAATGTTCTACGCCTGAAAAGATAAAAAGTTTGCCGATTAGAACTCCGGAAATAGCACCAAGCGGATTAAAAGCCTGTGAGAAATTAAGTCGTTGTGCAGAAGTACTTGGATCTCCCAAAACAGAAATAAATGAGTTTGCACCTGTTTCGAGAAACGCCAATCCGCTTGCTATTACAAAAAGGGCCATCAAGAAAAGTTCAAATTTTCCTACCACTGCTGCTGGATAAAATATAAAAGCACCCGTAGCAAAAAGCAATAACCCAGTGATGAGACCTGTTTTATAGTTGTACTTATCCATCACCAATGCTGCAGGTAATGCCATTAGGAAGTAGCCCAAATAAAACGCAGACTGAACTAATCCAGCTTGAAATCGATTCAATTCAAACGATTTCATAAACTGCGGAATGAGAATATCATTCAGGTTGTTGGGCATTGCCCACAAAAAAAACAGAGCAGTAACTAAAACGAACGGCAGCAGATTCTCTCTGCTAACAATTTTGTGTGTAGACATAATTTGTATTTATTTAAGGTATATAATCGCGACTATTAATACAACTGTGCTGAACTGTGCTGCAAAGATAAAGTCAAAAAATCAATTGTGTCATTATATGCGATATGTTATATAGCATATAATGACACTGAAAAGCATTAGATTGAAACATTTTTCCTTATCAATTTTTGAACTTTACACAGAAAGTGTGCACACTACAATCGGGCAATTCTATTGGTTCTTCAATCACCAACTCGTCGTTGGTCTGTGTCCATTTCAACTTCTGATTACTGCCTAATAATGAAACAGATTTCACCTTTGATTGGTTCTGCTTGGTTTGTTTACCCAATGCTTTAATATGGATTTCGGCTGTTGGTGTTCCTAAACAAAATGCATATACAACACCGTTTTTCGTAGTGAAGCGTATATCAGTTGATTCGTAAGGTCGCACATCTTTCAACCCACCAAAATGACCTTTTTCTTGTTTGCTTACCGTTGAGGGACCTTCTCCATAGATTTTCCATGGACGAGTACCGTAGATGCCTTCTCCATTCGCTTTTGTCCAATCTGCTATTTTTTCGAGAATGTTCAAAACATCGGGTTCAAGGTCACCTTCAGGCGTTTGCACAACATTGAGTAGTAAATTACCATTTTTGCTAACGATATCCACAAGCATTTGTATCACCTGATCAGAAGTCATATACTTTTGACCTGTGCGGTAAAACCAATCGCCGATAGATGTGTCTGTTTGCCAAGGGAATTCACTTATTGAATCGAGCACACCACGTTCCACATCCCTCACAAATCGACCTTTCGAAGCTTCTTTACAATTATAAACTGCTTCGAGTTTGCCTTTATTTGAAGCCATATTATCGTTGTAATAATGGGCGATAAGGCTTCGTCCCACATCATTGCCAAAAGGCAAAGCACAGTCGGAATACAGCAGATCAGGTTTGTACATATCCACCACTTCTTTGATGCGATCAAACCATTCCTTTTGCCAAGCAGGATTTTTAGTCATCCAACCAGTGTCGGTAGAATCGGCTTTAGCGTGATATAAATCCTCATATTTAGGATTATTGCCGTCGTACGGAATTCCTATTTTATCGCCTTTTAAATCGGATTGATGGGCAGTTTGAAACCAAGTATAACTCGCTGCCAAATGTTCTGAAATGCCAAAACGCAATCCTTCCTTTTTGGCTGCTTGTTGCCAAAGCCCAACCACATCTTTATGTGGTCCCATTTTTACAGAATTCCAGTCGTGAAGTTTTGAATTCCACAAAAAGAAATTATCGTGATGAGTTCCCATGCTCACAAAATACTTTGCTCCTACCCTTTTGTAAAGTTTCATCAACTCTTCTGGATTCCACCGCTCGGCTTTCCACAAAGGAATGATGTCTTTATAGCCAAACTCACTAGGATGCCCATATTTCAGAAGATGAGAGTTATAATCAGCTTCAGCTTTTTCTATTGGTTTTCTTGTTTTTCGATCGATATGGCCAGGACCTTCATACATTTTACGAGCATACCAATCTCCTTGACGCGGCACAGCTTGTGGTCCCCAATGTGCCCAAATCCCAAATTTTGCATCACGAAACCACTCGGGATAACGATATTGCTGCAGTGATTCGTCTGTCGGTTCGAATTTGGTGATTTTACTGTTCTGCGCAGAAAGCGATATTGTCAATGAAGACAATAACATGAATGTAAAAATTTTACTTGTTGTGTTTTTCATCGTACCAGATTTCTATTTAGTTATTTTACCGTTCAAATCCCACAAATCCTCCCAACCTTTGGCCGATTCCCACAAGAAAACCTGACCTTTGATAAGGCGGCAGTTTTTGTCGATTCTCGAAACAGCGACCATCTCATCTTCGGTCAACTGACCTTCGGTGATGCCTTTTAGATTGTTGTACATTTTGTCCGTTTTCACCGAGAAAGGAATGGTAATCTGACCACGTTGCACCGCCCATTTGAGACAAACAACTGCTGGATGAACACTTAAGCGCTCTGCAATGGCTACAATCACGGGGTCTTCCATATCCACGGTGTCTTCGGGCGTTTTGTCGCGCTCAGGCCGACCCGGCGATCCTATTGGACTGTAACCAATCACCTCAACACCATTCTCTTTCATGAAATTATATAGTTCCGGTTG
>JBAXGL010000091.1:0-10034 GCA_037139375.1 Bacteroidales bacterium
CATCTTCGGGAGCAGGCATCACAAAATCATCATCTTCACCTTGTGAAATCCAGTCGTTGTTATCGATTATCTTTGGTTCGGGATCTATCAATTTGGGCTCAATGGCTGGATTAACATCCTCGTCCTTTTCCAAATCTTCAGCGACAGCGACACTCAATGTCTCCTCCACTGCGTCAGCGGCTAAAGCATCGGGAGCGGGAGCTTCCTTTTTGCTAAAAAACGAAAACGAGAATAGCTTTCTCAAAAATGGAATAGTATCAGCATTTATCAAAATCATCACCATCAAAAATGAACTCGCTATGAGCAGACAACCGCCAATCCAGCCAACATTTGCTTGCAACAACTGACTCATATAATAGCCATGAAAGCCACCTAAATAGAGAAACTGACTATTGAGATTATCAACGAAGAAGAATCCGAAGAAGAGCGAACCCCAAATTAAACCGGCAACGCTAACTGCAAAATGTTTGTACAAGTTCGATTGTTTTGCCTTCATTAAGCGTAATGCCAAAGCCCCAATAAAATAGTAGATAAACACGGACGAAACACCAAATGATTTATTCATAAACAAATCTGACAAAAATGCGCCAATCGAACCCGCCCAGTTTTCTATACCATTCGAAATACTCATCAATTGATAGAACGAATTGTTGTCAATTTTGCTCTGATCTGCCGCTCCTGTAAAGAAGAATGAGAGATATGACACAATCAACAATATATCAAATACAAATAGGAAAAGTCCGGTAATAAAATGCGTTATCTCACTACTAAAGAACAATTTAATCTTTGAAACTGAAGCAGACGGTGTTTCCACCTTTTTCTCGATTTTCTTTTTAGCCATACAAACTTGTTTATTGAAACACAAAGGTAAAAAAACAATCAAAACGGGAAACTTTTTTTGGTAGAGATTCTATCAACACATTCTCCCAAAAATTAATAATAAAGAGGATGCCCTAAATTTTTGTGAGTTAAGTTCAGCATAATCGTTCAATGCAAAAATAAAGGCTTTTTGCGCAATCCTTGAAAGTGCAACTTACGTGAAGTTTTTCCTCGATATTGACAAAAATTCATGCTTAGTATTCCTCTTTTCGGGAGAGTTTTTGTAGCCCAAAAATGGTATATAAATCGATTATAATCAATATACCATTTTTTGTCAATTTAATGTGTAAAAAAATGTCTCAAAACATAATTTTGAGACATTTTTTTTAAATATTTTTATGATTACTGCTCGTCAGCTGCAACTTTAGGCGTAGTTTTACTTCGCTTCGATACCTTCGCTTTAACAGTTTCCGTTTTGCTTTTTAAAGGTTGAGTAACTTTCGTTATTTCTGGTTGTTCGATTGATTTTGACTCGGGTACAACTTTTGCAGGCGTAATTTCAGGTACAACAGATTGTCCGTCATTTACTACTTTGGTCTTTGAAATATCGGGTTCGTCTTTTACTTTAATTGTTTTGATATGATTTGCATTGCTTTCTTTTTTCTCTTGTGTTGGCAATGCTAATACTGCTATTGGTTTTGACTTTAATTGTTGCTTTTGTTTCGACTTGATATCGTGTCTTTTTTCGATATATGGTTGTGCCCATAATTGTTTCTTATCAAACTCATTAATTTGGGATTCAACCTCAAGTTGTTTTCTCTTAATACATTGTTGAATACTATCGGCACAACATTGACTACATTCTTTAGCAATAGTAAGATTCATAGGGTTTTCAATTTTCATAATAGCGCCCTTGAACATTCTTTTTTTGAAATACGTGTCGAATGAAATCACATCAGCATTGTTGCTTTCAGAAGCCATAAGTGTATAGTTAATTAACCATGGCACAATAGATTCGTATGTTACCCAAAAAGGAATCGTATAATCTCTTGTTCCTCCCATTGTAGTACTTTCAATAAGTGGTGCAATCGCAACAACTTGTGATCGTAATTCAGAAACTTCTGCATCGAAATAATAATTCTCTTTCAATAAATATCCAATAATGCTAGAATTCAATGACCGAGTATAAACCTCTTTTACAACATATTTTCCCTTTGATTCTGGAATATATTTTAGATTCGAAAGCAATATTGAATCATTTGTTATTTTATCGTTTTCTGTAAAAGTCAAATAGTCATTACTTTGATAAACAGGAACTTTGTGATTTATTACAAGTTTAAAAATTAACCAAAACAAGTTTTGTTTTGTTGTTAATTTATTTATTCCACCTTCAAATGCAGATGATGTTACTGGTTCGTCAGGATATTTAAGAAGAAAATTGGCTCGATTCATCGTAGTTGAGTCGGCAAAGAAAATTTCACGATATACTTGTCGAGACCATTTTATATTTTGAGGCGTTGGCCACAAGTTTCGTAAATCATCTTGAACGTCTTGCGAAATATTGAATAAAATGCTGTCTTCGTCAAGTTTAATAGGCGTTTCAGCTGAAGCTAAATGACTAATAAACAGAAAACTACAAAACGCAAATAATAAACTAAATCTTCTCATTTTGTTCGATATAAGTTGTTTCAATTATTCTAATTGGTTGAAATTATAGAAATGTCATTCACTGTTTGTAGTCCAGTTGGACCTTTTACGACGATATTTGAAAGCACGGCCATTTGATTTCTTTGAAGCCGTTCTATGACATTTATTTGTGTTTCATTAAATTTATTTGACTTAGATGGAATCGTTTTTACATCGCCCAATGATCCATAATAAGATAGGTCAAAACTAACAACCGAGAACGGAATATCCAAATCTTCTAATTCCGCAATTAATCCGGTAGAACGAGATACATCAAATTTTGACACCTTACCCCCTTTAAATTTATTACCTGAAGAAAGCACAACAGATGCAGATGGTGCTGGTGTTTTTCTAACCCTGAAAGAAGCAGGAATTGAGATCTCGCGCTCTCCAACTTTTGCTTTAACGGTAACAGTAATATTATTACCAATAGCCGATGTGTTTGGTATTGCAATCCATTCATCCCCTTTTCTTGTCAAAGAGCCATTACTTATTGTTGCGGTAATAGAAGCTAGTGGCACTCCAGGAACTGAAATACTGATAGGATTTGTCCAACCTGCATAAAGAATATTCATCTTCGTAGCTGATACAGTCGCCATTGGAGCAACAACACTATATTTATTAGAAAAATTAAATTTAGATGAAGAACCATCTCCTCGTTTTAATTCAGCAAATCCATTTAGATTGAAATCGCCAATTTTTCCGCAGACTGCTTCATAAAGTCCATTCTTATTAGCTGATATTTCTGCGCCATTCACATTAAAGCGAGGTCTTTTAGTCGAGTCTTCTGCTGATAGTACAATTTGAGCCGTGTATTTACCTCCAACAATAATATTAGTTGAAGAAGGAACGACGTAGGCTTTGATTGAATTGACACGAAAATCACCCACGTCAACACTTTTAATCAATGCATACAACACTTCACTTTCCGCATTTTTTATGTCATTTTGAATCTTACTCAAAATTGTAATTGCAGCAATAGCAGGCATATTTTCAAAATATGACGACCCCCAATCCTTAGATTCTTTCTTCGCTTTTTTAGAAGTATCAGTTGTTAAATTTTTTCTTATAAGATCCTTTTTAATTGAATCTGGTACTTTAAGTAGAATTTTTGTTCTATATTCTTCAATCCAATCCTTCAACTTTGAAGCCTGACTATGTATTGGAGCAAGCATTACAATAGAAGATGCATCCAAATTGTCCATATTTTTCAAATTGTCAACATCAGCTTCTTCCCCATCGGCCTGTTTAGCAATTTTCAACTTTAAGGTTTGAAGATAGGTGTATAGTGAGTCAGTACTTATTTTTACTTTTTTAGCTTCAAGCAACGCCTGACCGGCTTTTGTAGGGTTTTGTTGAGCATAAAACTCCAATTCCCCAAGAAGACTATTGTTTTGATCAAACTTTACCTTTGTGGTTGCTTTGATGCTATTTTCTACCATTACGAATCCATTGAGAACGTCGGATGATACGTTAAGTGCTAACATCGCCATCAGAACAAGATACATCAAATTGATCATCTTCTGACGAGGTGATAAAATTGTTCCTGCCATATATAAATATTATTTCTAAATCAGGTAAGCTTAATTATTTACCACTGTAATTTGCTGTCATGGCTTTAATCATTCTCTCATAAATATTATTGAGAGATGCTAATTGACTTGCCATGTTTTCAGCTTCAACTTTAAATTTACTTGCATTATCAACAGACCCTTCATACATGCTTGCCATACGGGTCAACTCGTTGTGAAGTTTAGTTACAGATTCAATCTGTTTGGTTATCGCTAACATTTGTTCGTGGTATATAGCACTAATACCGCTAATATTGTCTGTTAGTGATATCATCTGTTTTGAGTATTTTTCATAACTAGTCTTCACTGAGTCAGAATTTTCTTTCATATTCCCATAAGCGTCAGCCATTGAATCAGATATCTTCGCTAATTGAGCAGTAGAATTTCCAAATTTCTCAAAATTTTCACCTACGCCTGTCATTTTCGATAAATAGCTTTGTGTAGTATCTGTCATCTCAGCCATCTTAGCAAGTTGTGTAGCCGCTTGATCCAATTTGTGGATACTCTCTTCCAATTTTTTAACAACACTTGCAGGAATTTCAGGTGCTCCAGCTACATGTCCAGCTTTTGGCCCTTTTTCGGCAATTGTTTTCAAATAATTATCTTCTTCATTTCCTGTGCGTAGTACTGGAAATACCGAATCCCATTTTACATCTTCGTGCTGTGTTTCAAATGCAAAAACAATAAATACAAATACTTCTGTAAGCATTCCTACAGATAGCATGTATCCACCACCAGCAATATGGAGTATTTTGAACATGGCACCTAAAATTACTACAGCTGCACCCAGACTATAGCAATAATTCATAACTGTTTTACCTTTTTGACTTGCTAAAAAAGCATTTAAACGAGCTCTTTTGTTACTTGACGTTTTCATATACTGTATTTTTTTTAATTTCAAAATTTTATTGTTCTCCTGGGATGTTCCTTACGCAACGAAATCCAACGAAAGCCACTTTCTCATTTTGGTATTTCCATTCACGTAAATCTACATTTACAAAGTTATAAACATCTTTGAATGAACCACCTCTAATTACTTTTTTCTTCAATTGATAAGGCGTGTTAGCCAATGCATTGAATTCTGTACTAGGGTTCATTGTTGACATAATCTTGTTTCCTGAAGGAAAATATGCTGTAGATGTCCATTCTGCAACATTTCCAACGATATCATATAAACCTAATTCGTTTGGCAAAAATGAACCAACTGGAGAAGTGATAAGATAACCATCACTAGTAAAGTCACCCTTTTGTGGCTTGAAATTGGCAAAATAACAACCATTTTTATCTGTTACATCATCTCCTCTCCAAGGATATTTTTTGTTTTGTGATCCTTTTTTGCCTCCTTTTGCAGCATATTCCCACTCTGCCTCTGTAGGTAGTCTAAACGGAGCAGTTTCACATTTACTATTCGATTTAAATGTTTTTGTCCGCCATTCACAAAATGCATTTGCTTGCTCCCACGAAACACCTACAACTGGATAGTTTTGGTATGCAGGACTTGAGAAATACATTGCAACATAATTATCATTTTTTTCTGCTACAAAATCCGATTTCCAACAAGTCGTGTCTGGATAAACATTCACAATGGCTTTTGTATAGTAATCTTTGTAACTTCTAATCGGTCGTTTAATTTGAATATTAACAATTCGACCTTTTGAGTTTACTGATGCTGAGTCCATGGTCATATATACCTCTGCATCTGCATCTTGTTTTACATCTGTATTCAGAATTGTTCTGTTTAAAGAATATTTTCTACTATTCGATTTTTCGATATCAATCCAATCATATTGATAATTCAGCATACTCGAGTTAACAATTCTCTTTCCCTGCATAGGATCTACAAAGTAAAATTGTTTCATAACAGCCTGAATGTTTGGATCTTTTGATCTTACAGGAAGTGGTTTTTTCCAATTCAAAACAGAATCACCAGTGAATTTATCTGCTGGCTTGTATGACGGATCAACTTCAGCTAATCGTTCTCTCATAATTGAGTCTTTGACCCAAGTTACAAAAAATTTATACATATAGTTTGTCACTTCAGTTTGATCCATCCAAAACGATTCAATAGAAACAGTCATCGAATCATTAACAGAACCCCAAACAGAATCATTTGGTGTTCCCATACGAAAAGCACCACGCTCCACAGCAACCATTCCTCTTGGAACGGCTTCGCGATATATTGTGTTTGTTACATTCGGCAATTGACCATTTTGATTTGTATTGCAAGAACTTAGCGCTATAGCGATTAGTAGTAATGGCAAAACTTTTTTCATCATATTATAATTGTTATATTATTCAAATTTATTTAATTAAAATGATAAGTAACCCCAATTAACATTGTAGCAAAACCTTCCAATTTTGTACCTCCAGTTTCACCATCAAAATCTTCAGGCACAATATTTCCTCTTATCTCAAAACTTAAATCAAGACTTTCATTCAACGGGATTTCAACAAAACTACCCATATTATATGTTAGAGATATTTTGTGATTAATCTCATATCTTTTGTGCAAAGCTTGTTCAAAACTGTATTCACCTCCACCTCCAATAAATAACCAAACTTTGGGGATATCTTTATCCGCAAATGGAGCAATTACTTTCGCAGCATTCAACATAAAATCTGAAGACAATCCCATCGATGTAAATGGAACTATTGTGCTTGGATAATAAAAATGTTTATGCCCGCTGAAAGTATATTTTACTCTTAATCCAACTAACCCCCAAATGTCTTTTTGTGCTGATAAAGAAAATGAAGGGGCTATTCGTTTTGATGATATCATAAGCAGATCATCTTCACCAAAGTACATCTCAGATCCAATTGCAATATTTGCTCGCCAACTATCGTAACCCAAATTTACAATGTAATTTTTCCGTCGAAATTGAGTTGAACTATTTAGTCCTGTTTCAGCTTTCAAATCACTGTAAAAATACAATAATGTAAACGATACTACTATTAATGAATATCTTTTTTTCATATCCGACTAATTGCAAAAAAAACTACCAATACGGATAATTAGGCTGCAAACTTACAAAGTTTTATTCAAGAACTCATTATTCAACACTGGATTTTTCTATAAATACCTTACACTTTTGTTTATTTTAGTTTTATTTTTAACAGGTAAAGCGAAATCAAAGCTATACGTGGCAAATAATTCGTGGCTACCCGAAGTCACTGTAAATAATTTTGATGTTGATACATCATAAGAATAACCGAAAGAAATATTTTTCATTCGAACACCTACCATTGCAATAATCGCATTATTCCACCTATACGATATTCCAGCCCAGAATTTTTCATTGTATTCTCCTCTCAAAGTAAAATCAAATTGGTAAACGCGAAAATCGCTCTTAATTAAAGTTGATGGATAAAGTACAATCGCTGACTCTTCTATAGGCATTGCAAACCCTGAGGTAAAATAAACTAATCGACCGACATAGGTTGAGCTTTTCTCATCGAAATCGAGTGTTGGCTGCATTAAATGTGCGACAGAAAGACCTGCATAAAACTTTTCGTTTGAGAAATATACACCAACTCCCATGTCGTATGCCATTGCCTGAACACTTGTAGTTGGAATATATTCATCTGAGGCAGCATGAGCTGGATCGGTAAACTCTTTTATGTTGACTTTGGTTCCATCAAAACTTTGATTAATAATGCCTATTTGAGCTCCGAGTGAGATTTTTCCACCCCAAAAATGCATTTTGTAGGCATAATTGAGCATGACCGAAGAATTCTTAAATAATCCAATATTATCACTAAACATATTTATCCCAACTCCTTGAGATTTTCCAAAAATTGTAATAGGCATATCAAGACCTATAAAAAGGGATTTTGGTGCTCCTGGCATCCCCAACCATTGTTGCCTGTTAAACAACGTCGCATTCCCACTTTTATCGCTGCCTACACTTGCTGCGTTATAGTAGTTTTTGCAAGCCCAATACTGACTGAATTGAGCATCAAACTGAGATTTCAGTGAGATGGAGACAATCATTAATATGAAGGCAAAAATTACTCTTTTCATCTAGCTTCAGGGAAATCTTTCCAATATATGTAAACTTATAATGCAAAATAAAATTGTGTCAATTCGTTTGAAATAGAGAATTTTGACCAATTAACGCAAATATAAGAAAGAAATCCATAAATGAATGTTCTTGAAAGCAAAAACCCTTGTATTTAATATTTAATACTCTTCTTCGTTAAAGAAAAAATCCTCTTTGCTTGGATAATCAGGCCATATATCTTCAATACATTCAAATATTTCACCCTCATCTTCCATTTCTTGAAGATTTTCAATGACTTCTAAAGGCGCTCCAGAGCGCATTGCAAAGTCAATCAATTCATCTTTCGTTGCGGGCCATGGTGCATCCTCTAGTTTTGAGGCTAATTCTAAGGTCCAGTACATAATTCAAACATTTATTATTTACAATTCTGAAATTTTCCGCAAATATAGTATTTTTTCAATCATTCGCGGTATTCCAAAATATTTCATTCGCTTTTTCTGATAAAGAAAGCTTTCGTGCAAGGACAAAAAGTAGGTCAGAGAGCCGATTTACATAAATCAGTAGTAAATCGTCTATTTCAAAATCAGTACTTAATGCGATGATTTGGCGTTCTGCCCTTCTACAAATGGTACGGCAGACATGAGCCAATGAACCCGATTTGCTTCCGCCTGGCAAAACGAAATACTTCAGTGGAGGCAAATTAGAATCAATTTCATCAATAGCATTTTCAATCGTAAAAACATCTTTTGCAGTTATTTGACATCCATATTTAAGAGCTAAGCCTTTACTTTCGGTGGCTAATATAGACCCAATTGCAAATAGTTTTTTTTGAATCTCGATCAAGAGAGATTTCTCTTCGCATTGACCTAATTCACAAAGCAAAAGACCAATGAATGAATTAAGTTCATCAACCGTTCCGTAAGAGTCTAGTCGAAGGTCTGATTTTAGTATTCGCTGACCTCCAACCAATGATGTGTATCCTTTATCACCAGTCTTGGTGTAAACGTTGCTCTTTCGTGTTGTCATAATGTTTTCAGAAAAATAGTTTATAGTTTTGCTTCTTTAGCTTAGGTTTAATAACCAAAATTCCTATTTCTAATAAATCAAATGAAACTGAAATGGATGGGTTTGAAATAATTTTCTTCCAAAACCGTTTTATCGCAGCGTCTTTATTAATCCCATCAATTATAACGACTGTTTCATCTTGTTGAAAGTTACAACACAAATCAATTGCTTTTTGTTTATCATCTATGCTCAACGATTGGTGAATATAGACAATTTGAGGAATCCTTTTTTTTGAAATTTCTATTTCGAAGGTGTTTAAAATTTGGCTTTCTTCAACATCTAATAACCGCATGTTTTTTTCTAGATTTATTAAATGAAGTGCAGATGTTATATTCGACGAATTTGATTCGATAAGTGTACAATGGGTAGTTTTGCTTTCTGCTTGGAGGTAAAGCAAAGTGAAAAAACTATCGCATCCTAATAGAATAATATTTGTTGGATTGAATTTTAAACTTAATCTATAAAGGAATAGATTCTCTTTCAGCCTATACCTACCCATCCTTAATGAAGGCTGTTTACGCATTTTGATTTTATGTGCAATTTCTTTATATCCGTAATAGGCGTATTGCTCTTCTACGATATCATTTATAAATGAAAAAGCAAAAGGAGAATGTACCCCATGTCCATGACGAAATCGCGCCCATCGATATAATCGTATTATTTTATTCACTTTGATGTGTCATTCGGTAATTTTAAAAACAAAGGGTGTTTATTTCTATAAACCCCCTTACCCTCAAATGAGTAGATGCTTTTTATTCTATTTATGGAACAAAAATAAGACAATTTTTGCGGAAAGTAAGTTTTTTTCTGGAAATGGCATACAAACAATTAATAAGAAAAAATGCTTATCCGCAAAGAGTCCTAATGAATTAGGCTTCAAAAGCGGTTGATT
>JBAXGL010000092.1:0-10030 GCA_037139375.1 Bacteroidales bacterium
GGTAATTTGCTCAACTCTGTCCAACAAATGTATTGGGATAAATCTGGATTTCATTGTGGTTACAATATCGAAAATAATGGAAACTGGTTCACCGCACGAGAAGGTGGGATTGCATACAACTACGACAATAAAATGGTGTTCGCCTGCGGTAAAAACCAGACTCATACCTATAAAGATATATATACGTCAAAAAACAATGGTATTACCTGGCAAAAAGACACGGTAAATATTTTTCCTTCAAGTTTTGTAACAAGAGCAAATGCCTCGGCAATAGTGGATATGAATAATTTTATTTGGATTTTTGGTGGAGTAAAGGACGGCACATCACTAAACGAGATTTGGAAGGGCAGATTCAATCGTTATGGTTTTATTCGTCAATAAATTGAGTGGCAGATACACAAAGATACATTTTCAACGTTTGTTATTATGCAAACCCAATAACCAACAGGAAATGAGAAAAAAAGCAATCACAATAAGCTTATTTCTATGTATAATGTTCAATTTTAGCATCCTTTCGGCACAAGAATACATGTACGAAATTGGACCAACTGCCGGATATTCGTATTATAGTGGCGATGCGAACAATTATAATTTATTTAATCAACCTGAAGCTGCAAAGGGAATAAGTGTAAGACGAAACTTCAATTTACGAACTGCGTTGAAAATTGATTTACTAAAAGCAGATGTTTCCTCTGACACAAAAAGTTCAAGCAATGTGTTACCAGGAAATTTAAATACAAAATTCACGACTTCGTTTTTTGATGTCAATGCCCATTTAGAATATAGTTTTTTCAGTTATAGTGATAGTTTTAAATACAAAGAAACCAGGAGATTAACTCCATATATATTCGCAGGATTAGGTGCGACGGTAGTTACCTCACCTTCGAATATGGCCAGATTAAATATTCCTGTTGGTGTAGGCTTAAAGTATAAAATATTTCGTCGGATAAACATCGGAACAGAACTTTCGATGAATCTATTATTGAGCGACAGATTAGAGCGAAATGTAGCATTAGATTCACCCTATTCGATAAATACGACGTCAACATTGAAAAATACAGATATGTATTCGTACTTGAAGTTTTACATTACAATTGACATCATCAAGCCAGCATGCAAGTGTAACAAAAATTAGAACATGCCAATTAAAGATCAAATAGATATCACGCGATTACCAGAGCACATCGCAATTGTAATGGATGGTAATGGCCGATGGGCGAAGCAACAAGATAAACCCCGCAGCTACGGACATCAATACGGTGTTGAAAGTGTGCGGAATGTACTGAAAGCGGCTGCAAATATTGGTATCAAATACTTGACTCTTTATACATTTTCGAATGAAAACTGGAACAGGCCTGACGATGAAGTACAAGCATTGATGGGGTTGCTCGTGCATGCCATTCAACACGAAAGAGATGATTTGAATCAAAATAATGTACAAATGAAAGCGATTGGCGATATTCATCGTTTATCGCCAGCGGTAAAAGCGGAATTGGATAATTGTATCGAATACTTATCAAAAAACAGTGGTATTACTTTAGTTTTAGCACTCAGTTACTCTTCACGCTGGGAGATTGCAAATACGGCAAAACGAATTGCGACGGAAGTACAAGAGCATCGTTTGAATATTGATGATATAGATGAGAAGTTATTTGATAATTATCTCAATTCTCAACAAATACCCGATCCTGACTTAATGATTCGCACAGGAGGGGAAATCAGAATCAGCAATTTTCTGCTTTGGCAAATTGCCTATTCTGAACTCTATTTCACTGATGAATATTGGCCTGATTTCAATGAAGAAAGCCTGTTTAAATCAATTTTATTCTATCAATCCCGCGAACGTCGATTTGGAAAAATTAGCGAACAAATCAAATAAAAATGGGCTATAAGGCTGTATAAAAACAAAATATGTATAAGAAACTCTTTTTTACTATTGCACTAATTTCTGTTTTCTTGATAGGTAATGCCCAAGAAAAAACCGCGTCTACGGATAGCATTCAAACGAAACCAACAATTCAATACACGAATTCTCCAAAAAAATATGAGATTGGCGGCATCACGGTTTCTGGTGTAAAAAACTACGAAGACTATGTGCTTATTGGCTTTTCGGGCTTAGCTGTTGGTCAAATCGTGTCTGTTCCAGGTGACGAAATAACAGCCGCAGTAAAAAGATTTTGGAAACATGGGCTTTTTTCTGATGTAAAAATCAATGCAACTAAGACTGAAGGAAAAAAAGTTTGGCTCGAAATCGTTTTGAAGCAAAGATCGCGTATATCAGACATTGTATTTATTGGAATGAAAAAGTCTGACCGAGAAGATTTAGAGGCCAAATTGGGATTAGTAAAAGGAAACCAAATAACGCCAAATCTCATAGACCGTGCAAAAAAGACAATTCGAAAACATTATGAAGAAAAAGGATTCCACAATGTAGATGTAGATATTCGTCAAAAAGATGACTTGAGCAAAGAGAACCATGTGATTGTAGAAATCGCAGTGGATCGCAAACAAAAGACAACGGTCAATCGAATTTTCATTACAGGCAACAAGGATTTGTCTTCCAATAAAATTCAGGGGATCATGAAAAAAACTAACGAAAAAGGTCGACTCGTTAACCTTTTCCGTCAGAAAAAATTTGTCACTGCCGATTTTATTGCCGATAAAGAACTGATCATCAAGAAATACAACGAACTCGGATACCGTGATGCGGTGATTGTAAGTGATAGTGTTGCCAAAGCAAACGACAAATCGGTAAATGTATATATTCGCATTGATGAAGGTAAGAAATATTTTATTCGCAACATCAAATGGATTGGCAATACTGTATATCCATCGGATTACCTTGCATCGGTATTGCGTATGAAATCTGGCGACGTATACAACCAAAAACTCCTTGAAGAGCGTACCCAGAGCGATGAAGATGCTTTGGCTAATGTGTATATGGATAAAGGTTATCTGTTTTTCAACATAGAACCTGTCGAAGTAAATGTTCAAAACGACTCTATTGATCTCGAGATGAGAATCTATGAAGGTCGCCAAGCCATGATTAACAAAGTGACAATCACAGGAAATGATCGATTGTATGAACATGTTATTCGTCGTGAACTTCGAACAAAACCAGGACAGCTTTTCAGCAAATCAGACATACAACGTTCAGCGCGTGAAATTGCTCAAACTGGACATTTCAACCCTGAAAATATGGATATTCGTCCAACTCCAAATCCAGAGAATGGAACGGTAGACATTCTTTATGGATTAGAATCAAAAGCAAACGATCAAGTGGAATTTTCTGCAGGTTGGGGACAAACAGGTATTATTGGTAAGTTGAGTTTGAAATTCACAAATTTCTCCATCAAAAACTTACTTAACCCAAGCACATACAAAGGCATTATTCCTCAGGGAGATGGACAAACATTGACTATCAGTGGACAAACCAACGCCAAATACTATCAATCTTACAGTATGTCATTTATGGATCCATGGTTTGGAGGCAAACGACCGAATTCTTTCTCTGTTTCAGCATATTACAGCAAACAGACTGACATCAGTAGTGCATACAATCCATACAGCAGCTATGGCAGTTACGGCAGCAGTTATGGTAGTTACGGCAGTAGTTACGGTAGTTCAAATTATGCAGTAGCGCTAGATCCAGATAAATACATCGAAATGTTAGGGATGTCAATCGGATTTGGCAAACGACTCACTTGGCCTGATGATTATTTTACTTTCTCTACAGAGTTTTCTTATCAGTTGTATAAACTGAAAGACTGGAATTATTTCATTATTCACAATGGAAATTCAAATAATATCAGTTTAAACTTAACTCTATCGCGTAACTCAACAGACAATCCTGTGTTTACAAGAAGCGGGTCAAACATTTCACTTTCGGTGCAATTGACACCACCTTACTCGATGTTTGATGGAAAAGACTATGCAGCAATGTCGAGCACGGACGAGTCAAAATTTAAATGGGTAGAATACCACAAATGGAAATTCAAATCAAGAACATTCACACCAGTATCGAACGACCAAAAGTTAATCATTTCAACCCGAGCAGATTATGGATTTGTAGGATTCTACAACAAGAATAAACGCTCACCTTTCGAAACATTCTATATGGGTGGTGACGGCATGAGTGGATATAGTGGAATGTACGCCACAGAAACAATCGGTTTGCGCGGATATACCAATGGATCGTTAACACCTTACGGACAAGAAGGATATGCCTATTCTCGATTAGGAATGGAGCTTCGTTACCCACTGATGTTGCAACCAACTTCCACCATTTTTGCATTAGCATTTGTGGAGGCTGGAAATGCTTGGTCGAATCTTGACAATTTCAATCCATTCCAACTCAAACGTTCAGCAGGAACAGGGGTGCGTATATTACTCCCAATGATTGGGATGCTTGGAATTGACTGGGCTTATGGGTTCGACAAAATTTTTGGAAGCCGTCAGTATAGTGGAAGTAATTTCCACTTTATCATCGGACAAGAATTTTAAATCAACATTTCTTTGATTAGATGCATCTTTAGTTATACTAATCTTTTAAATTATTACGGTATGAAAAAATTAGCAATTGTAGTAGTCATCTTTGTTGCCGCTACATTTTCGGGGGTTGCCCAAAAATATGCCCTCATCGATATGGAGTATATCCTAAAAAATATTCCTGCCTACGAAATGGCAACTGAGCAACTGAACCAAGTCTCAACCAAATGGCAAAGCGAAGTAGAAGCACAATCGAAAGCTGCCAAAGATATGTACAAAAAATACCAATCGGAAATGGTATTTCTCTCGGACGAAATGAAAACTAAACGCGAAGAAGATATTGTAAAAAAAGAAAAAGAAGTAGCCGAATTGCAACGCAAATATTTCGGACAAGAGGGTGAGTTGTTCAAAAAACGGGAAGGCTTGATGAAACCTATCCAAGAAGATATTTACAACGCAGTGAAAGCCATTTCTGAAGACAAAGCTTATATGATGGTCATAGATCGCGCATCGGCTTCAAACATCATTTTCGCTTCACCAAAGATTGATATAAGCAATGATGTGCTTTCAAAATTAGGTATTTCAAAATAATAGTCTATTTTTGCATTCTCAAAACAATTAATAATTCAATAATTCAAATTTTATGATTAGAAAAATGATGTTATCCCTGCTGTTGATTTGTTCAGTAGGAATTTTTGCTCAAGACCTCAAATTCGGTCATGTCAGCATCCAAGAATTAGCTGCAGGTATGCCTGAAATGATTGATGGAAAGAAAAAATTAGATGGTATTTCGAAACAGTACGAAGGTGAGTTGGCCAATATGTATTCTGAATTGAATAAAAAATACACCGACTTTGTAGCTGCGAAAGACTCATTGACAGAAGCAATCAAAGGAAGACGGACACAGGAACTTCAAGAATTGGAACAACGATTCAATAACTTCCGTCAAAGCAGTACAGAAGAAGTACAAAAACAACAAGCTGAGTTGGAACGTACGGTTATGGAAGCTATCGTCAAAGCCGTCAGAGAAGTAGGTGAAGAAAACGGGTACGTTTATATTATGGATAAAAACAACACCTTATATATCTCTTCGACTAAAAGTACAGATGTCATGGATTTAGTGAAAGCTAAATTAGCTGCTCGTCCGAAAGTTGCTCCAGCTTCACCTTCGGCAACAAAACCGACAACCAAAGCCATCATGCCAAAAGCAAAAAAATAGGAATCGCATTCCTTTGATTTTATAACAAGAAGGATGAAACGATACAGTCTCATCCTTCTTTTTTTAGATACAAAAATGAACAAAAAATTATCTTCGAAACCAGGACCAATTGGCGTATTCGACTCCGGATACGGTGGGTTGACTATTTTGCAACATTTCCGCAAGATGCTCCCTCAATACGATTACATCTATCTCGGAGATAATGCTCGAACACCATACGGCACCCGTTCGTTTGAAGTGGTGTATGAGTTCACACTACAGGCAGTCAATCGGCTTTTCGAAGAAGGATGCCACTTAGTGATTCTTGCTTGTAATACAGCTTCGGCAAAAGCTTTGAGAAACATCCAACAAAAAGATTTACCAAATATTGACCCTAATCGTCGGGTATTAGGCATCATTCGTCCTACAGTTGAAATTCTCGACCAAGTTACACAGACAAAACACATCGGTGTTTTAGGAACGACTGGAACTATCCAATCAGAAACATATAACATCGAGATAACAAAACTATTTCCACACATTCAGACTCTGGGCGAGGCTTGTCCGATGTGGGTGCCATTGGTCGAAAACCGAGAATATGATGGAGCAGGAGCAGACTATTTCGTAAAAAAACATCTCGATTCTATTCTGAATCGAGATCCTATGATTGACACTTTAGTTTTGGGATGTACGCACTATCCGCTGCTGATTGAGAAAATCAAACAATACATTCCGACAGGCGTGCGCCTCCTTTCACAGGGTGAATATGTTGCAAACAGTTTGCAACACTATCTCAAAGCACATCCCGAAATGGATGAACGATGCACAAAAAACGGAAGCAGTAAATTCTACACCACCGAATCAGTAGATAAATTTTCGGATATCGCGTCCATCTTCTTGAGCGAAAAAGTAGAGGTAGAACATTTGACCTTAGAATAGAAACTTATTTGTGCCAGAATTTCACTCTAAAGCCCGCACGTTTCCGGTTCCAATAATTGTTGATTTTACTTCAGGTTTGCCTCTATAATAGATGTTTCCCACACCAGTAATGGTCACTTTCAACAACTTAGAGACATAACAGCCGATATTTCCATTGCCAATCAGCTTTGCAGAAGCCGTTTTTATTATCATCCTATCTGCTCTGATTTCGCCACCACCCACTACGGTATAACTTGCTTCTGTAGCTTTTCCACCAACAAGCACATCACCACCTCCAAGTAAACTTACATTGAGTTTTTCACACTCCAAGTGTGGTATATTTATTTGTCCATCGCCTGTAATAGCCAACTTCATTGAGGCTTGTTTTATCGGATCGTTGGTATCAAAAATCACACCACCAGTCAGGTCAATCGTTTGAATATCTGAAGAGTAAACGTAAATCATCAATAGTCCATGTTCAGTGCTTTTCATATTGGCTGTTTTGATGGTCAATGTGTGTTTCAAACAAGAAACATCTATTAACTGAACAATATTCTCTTCACCAAAAATCTTGACAACCCCAGCTGAGTCAGGTTCGTTGACATAAACCACATTCGCTTTTACATTGGACACGACAAGTTTAGTGTAATTTTCAATCTTGTGAAAGACAGAAACATACTTATTGTTGCCAACCACTTTCTTACTAAATTGAGCAAAAAGATTTGTTGAACCAATAGAAATCAAAAGAATCAACAACAGACTAATACGCTTCATAATATTCCAATTAGTGAATGTAATAATGATAAATATCTGATTTATTCCGCAATAAATATTTCGTTATTCAACACTATAACGTCAAGAATCGCAAAAAGTTGTTCAACAGTTTCAGCTCGTAGCATGGCAATACGTGTATCTCTAAAATTGGGAATACCTTTAAACAAAGGCGTTGCAGCCAAATGACGTCGAATATGCAGAATACCGCGGCGCTCATCAAAACGATCCACACTCTGAATGACTTGCCGACGTATAATATCCATTTTCTCAGAGAAAGTAAGTGGCGGCAAGTGTTCCCCTGTTTTGAGAAAGTGTTTTACATCACGGAAAATCCACGGACGACCAATTGCTCCACGCCCAATCATAATGGCATCTACGCCATAACGATCGAAATTCTCGCGTGCTCGCTCAGGTGTAGTCACATCACCATTCCCAATAATTGGAATCTTCATTCGCGGGTTGTTTTTTATTTCGCCCATCAAACTCCAATCAGCTTCGCCAGTATACATCTGACTACGGGTGCGACCGTGAACAGTGAGTGCTGCGATGCCACAATCTTGCAATTGCTCTGCTAAATCTACAATTATTTTCGAATCGTGATCCCAACCCAGACGCGTTTTCACAGTCACGGGTTTGTTCACTGCCTTCACAACTGAAGCTGTAATATCCAACATGGTCGGCACATCGCGCAACATACCCGAACCAGCGCCTTTGCCTGCGACACGTTTCACGGGACAACCGAAATTAATATCAATCACTTCCGGATTAGCAGCTTCGCAGATTTTGGCAGCTTCCACCATTGGTTCTACTTCGCGACCGTAGATCTGAATGGCAACGGGACGTTCTTCATCGTAAATATCGAGTTTTTGCTGAGTTTTCGACACACACCGCACCAACGCATCGCACGAAATAAACTCTGTGTAAACCATGTCGGCACCAAACTCTTTGCACATGATGCGAAACGAAGGATCGGTGACATCCTCCATGGGTGCTAAGAAAACGGGCTGAAAACCCAAATCTATATTTCCAATCTTCATTCGATTCTCTTTTATGAAAGGGCAAAGATACCCCATGAAGGAGAATTATCCAACTTTGATGCCTTTATATTCCTTAAAACTTACATAAGGCGATTAAAATTGCCTAACTGTTTAGAAACACAAATTTTACCTTTCTTTGAATCAATTCATCGAAGATTTGCTATCTTCGTTTCGTAATTTGAATTCATAGAATGAAACCGTTTCTGCCTTTCTTAATTATTCTGCTTTTCTGCTTTTCAGTACCAGCCAGAAATTTAAAATCACCATTCTCGCCAATGGATTCGGCACTGAAACAAGTTGATTCTACCAAATACAATGATTCCAATCTTTTTTATGACGATTTATTGAATACAAAGAAAAAGTCAGAACTTTCGTCAATCATATTGAAGTCAATATTCGTTGGGTCTAAATGGAAAGATACTCACTCAACTGATTTTCAATTGGTGGAACAAACCCAATATTACAAAAAATTTCAGGGAAAGAAGATTCGAAAGATTCTGATTTTTCGCTCCAATATCGTCATTCACAACGATTCGTTGAAAAATCCCATTGAGAAATGGCACGTCATGACACGGCAATATGTGATTCGTCAAAATCTGTTTTTCAAAGAAGGTCAAACGCTCAAAGCTGACGAAATGGTAAAAAATCAACGATATTTGCGGTCGTTGCGTTTTCTTTCGGATGCCTACATTATACTACAACCTGTAGATAAAGAGCAAGTGGATGTAGTGGTTTATACTCTCGACAACTTTTCTTTTGCTCCTGGATTCAGCGCACTCGGGGGAGGCAAGTTCTACACATTTGCCGGAGAAAGTAATATGTTGGGCACTGGTAACAAATTTGAGCTTGGAACAATTCTGAATATTGAATCGCCTGTTTATCGAGGATTTAAAACAGAATACCTCTATCAAAATATTGCTTCTTCCTTTTTCGATTTAGATTTGTTTGCCTACAAAGATTTATCAGACGCAAATTACCACATATCGAGCCACAAACCATTTATTCTCCCCATTGATATTGCCGGAGGAGCAACTTTCGAAGTGAGGCGATACAGCGAAACCCAATTAATCGGTGACACCACCGTTGAGATTGGCGCAAATAGATTCGAAGTATGGGCAGGGAAATCTTTAGAAATCAGCCAGAATAGTGGAAGCTATTTCTTAACTTCATCGTGGGCTGACACACGTTTTCCGATTCGTTACGATGTATCTCGCACATTCAACCGTAACTACCAAAACAGCCAAAGATTACTCTTTTCGACGGGAATCTATCACGAAAACTTCTATCGAGGCACACTGATATATGGGTTTGGCAGAACTGAGGATATTCCTTACGGTTACAAAATAGAAGCCGTTGGCGGACATGCGTGGGAAGAATTTGGCAATAGATGGTATGTCGGGACTAAATTGCAAGCAGCGAACATGACGCATTATGGATTTGCAAATGCAAAAATCGAATTGGGTTCTTTTATTAATCAGGACAACAAACAATACGAACAAACAGTTCTTTCGATTGAAAATTCATATTTTACAAAACTAATTCCAGCGGGGAACTGGGGATTTCGCTGTTTCTTTTCTGGGAAATATATGCGGGGATTCAATCGCCTCGACGGAGA
>JBAXGL010000093.1:0-10028 GCA_037139375.1 Bacteroidales bacterium
TTATTGATTCAGTTGAAAAGCTCGCAGAATAAATAGAAATAATACTAAAATGAAGCCTGGCGAAAATATTCGCCAGGCTTTCTCTATTTAATAATTTCATCCCGTAAATCAGGCTTCAATCCCACACAAATTTCCATTTGCCATCTTTCTGCTTTTTCCAAACAGTATGGAATATGCCTTTGTCAGTCAACTCTTTACCCTCTTTGTCGATGTAGGTAATTTGATATTCGCCATAGGTATAACCTAAATCGCCCGACAATGACACCTCCGCAAAATCAGGTGCCCAAGTAAGCGATGTTATTTTAGCTTGTTGATGCTCAAATAGATTTTTTATTTCCGATTTACCTTTCACTAACTTATCGTTTCGATTGAGCACGGCATTATCGTCAGCAAAATCAAGAAACGCAGCAGCGACACCGTCACGTTTAGTCTTTTCTGCAAATAGTTTTTCAGTTTCGATAATTTCCTGTTTAGATTTTGTCGTTTGTAGGGGACTGATAGTTTTGCATGAGAAAATAAAAGTGCTAAGGCTTAGTGATAGAAGAAGTTTTATAGTGAGTTTCATTGTTATGTATTTTTTGCAAATATAGTTTGTTTGTTCTGAAATAAAAAAAAGAGGAAACCTCATCTGCCTGTCAATTTTTTTGCAAAAAAGAATATTGGGTTGTTGATAACTATAGACCGACTCACTACCACTTTTTAAAATTTTGCACTAACTTTGCCTTCGAAGGAAGTAGAAACTTAAAGTCATAACACTTAAAAAAACGTGATAGACCAACTCACCGTAGATCGCATAATGGATGCCGCACAGATTGTGGATGTGGTGTCAGACTTTGTCAGTTTGCGCAAAAGAGGCGTAAATTATACAGGTTTGTGTCCATTTCACGATGAAAGATCACCATCGTTTAGTGTATCGCCTTCGAAGGGAATATGCAAGTGCTTTAGCTGTGGAGAAGGAGGAAATGCCGCCGTCTTCATCATGAAACATGAGCAGGTTTCGTATTATGATGCCCTCAAATATTTAGCCAAAAAATACAATATAGAGGTTGTTGAAAAAGAGATGAACGACGAACAGCGACAAGCTCAAAGCGATCGCGATAGTATGTTTATCATCAACGATTACGCTCAAAAACACTTCTCTCGCACACTCTACGACCACCCCGACGGCATCGCTATCGGATTGGCATACTTTCGTGAACGCGGCTTTCGCGACGATATTATTAAGAAATTTCAACTCGGCTATTCGCTCGATAGTCGCGACGCCTTCTCTCAAGAAGCTTTGCGCAATGGATATAAACAAGATTATCTTTTAAAAACAGGACTTGCTTATGAGAATGATTCGAAGCAATTGACTGATCGTTTTCGAGGTAGGGTTATGTTTCCAGTGCAGACACTTTCGGGAAAAGTGGTGGCCTTTGGCGGTCGTACACTCAAGAAAGACGATAAGATGGCAAAGTATGTCAACTCGCCTGAATCGACCATTTACCATAAAAGCAACGAGTTGTATGGCATCTATTTAGCCAAGCAATCCATAGTGAAGCAAGACAGATGTTTTTTGGTCGAAGGTTACACGGATGTGCTTTCGATGCACCAAACAGGTATCGAAAATGTGGTAGCTTCGTCGGGAACAGCGCTCACCATGGGGCAAATTCGAATGATTCACCGGTTTTCGAAAAATATTACGGTCATCTACGACGGCGATGCAGCAGGCATCAAAGCCTCTATTCGAGGTATCGACTTGTTGCTGAAAGAAGGAATGAACATCAAAGTCGTATTGCTACCAAATGGAGAAGACCCAGATTCGTTCTCCAAAAAGCAAAATGCAACCTCTTTCAACGATTATATTAAAGAGCATGAAGTAGATTTTATCCGCTTTAAAACCAATCTGTTGCTCGACGAAGCGGGGCGAGATCCCATCAAACGTGCCGCTCTGATTTCAGATATTGTAAACAGTATCGCATTGATACCTGACGAAATAGTTCGATCGGTCTATACCAAAGAGTGTAGCACTCAACTCGAGATTGACGAAAAGGTGTTAATTAATCAGCTTAATAAACTCAATTTGGCTGAGTTGGAGCGTGATTTCGCTAAACAACCTGCCAGAAAAAATGAAGAAGCTGTACCTCCACCAGATTTTTTCAACGATGAGGCTGCATCTACTGATGAGATAGAGCATAAATCAATTACTACCGAAACGCGTGACACTCGATTCGATATCTATGAGCGCGATATCATTCGACTGGTAGTGCGTTATGGCGAAATTCTTTTTTTGACCAACACCAATGAGGAGACGAATGAAGTCACGCAATATTCAGTAGCTGAATTTATTAAAAACGATTTGAAAAACGATGAAATTGAGCTGAATCATCCGATTTACAAGCAAATATTAGCAGAATGTGTAGCACATTGTCGCCAATCTAACTTCAAAAGTGAAAGGTTTTTCAATAATCATCAAAATTACGACATCAGTAAAATTGCAACAGACCTTTGTGTGGATCGGTATCAATTGAGTACGATACACTCGAAATTTCAAAAGATTGAGCACGAACAAGATAGGTTACTTGAGATTGTTCCTCGCACAACAACAACACTTAAAGATGCTATTTTGATTCAGGAGATGCGCGACATTCAGACCGAACTGAAACGAGGTGCATCTGCTGACCGAATAGGCGAAATTCAAGAACGGATAATGGAAATAAACCGTATGCGAAATCTTCTTGCTAAAGAGTTGGGTGATCGCATTATTGGTCGGTAGATAGGTTCTAATTTTTTCAAACTACTAAATCTTAACAGCTATGAAAACGCTCTTTTTCTTTTTGCTGTTCTGTCTTTGCGATCTATGCCATCCTCTAATGGCACAAAGAGATTGTTGGTATGATGCTGGTCTTGGAGGTTATAGTTATTCTGGCAATCAACCCTTTACTCATGGAATCATTGATGGGTTATTAGTCGGCGCAAGCGTAAACTGGAAGAATCAGAATACATTCTACAAAATTAGAGCAAATTACGGTGCCGAGATTCAACTGATGAGTACCCGAAATCCCAATCAAAATATATTCGATCTCAGCGGATTAATTGGGAAAGGCTATGCCTATAAACATTTGAAAATGAACATATTTACAGGATTGGGTATCCTGACTGGCACAACGCGTGGCGAATTCATTTCAAGGGAGCAAGCTATGTTTGGTAACTCTTATTACCAAAATAAAAGTTTCTTTTCGCTAGCTATTCCTTTAAATTGTAGTCTATGCTTATCTGTTTCTCGGAAATTTGGAATTGGAATTGATTGTCTAGGAGGTATCACACCTCAAAATGCCTTTGGCGGCCTCATGCTGAAAGTAGCTATTGGTGAAATTCGCTAAAAGGAGTACAATTTTCAGATTCTTCCTAAACGCACAAACTCCCGATAATTTTTTTTTATCGGGAGTTTGTGACATATTATAATATTTCTGGATTTTTATTCCACCATTCGTTTGTCGCTTCCTTCGATATAGTTGATAAAGGCTTGATTCACAAGGCGTGTACCACCAGGTGTTGGGTATTTACCTGAGAAATACCAGTCACCTGAGTGATTTGGACATGCTTTGTGCAATGCATCAATGGTCTGATAGACAATCTCAACCGTCGCTTTGGTATCTGGTGGTGTGAGCATTTCCGAAATTTTTGCCGAAACTTCTTCGTCGGTAAACGAGTTGTAAATCTCTACTGCGAAGTTCTCGATTTTCTCTTTTGGTAAACCTTCTTGCGCTTTCGATTTTTTGTAAATCTTTTCGATATCAGCTTCTCGACCTTTGTCTTGAAGCAATCCAACGGCTGCTTTGAAGGCAATAAACTCATTCATTCGCGACATGTCAATACCATAGCAGTCGGGGAAACGTACTTGAGGTGACGACGACACGATGATGATTTTCTTTGGTTGTAATCGGTCGAGAATCTTGATAATACTCTGTTTCAGCGTTGTTCCGCGCACGATGCTATCGTCTATCACCACCAGATTGTCGATACCCGGACGGATGGAGCCGTACGTAATGTCGTAAACGTGTGTAGCGAGGTCATTGCGGTTGGTGTCTTCTGCAATGAAGGTTCGCAACTTAATATCTTTGATGGCTACTTTCTCGAAGCGAATGCGTTTTGCCAGAATATCTTGCAAATCTTGCTCGGTTAGGCTGCCATTTTTCTCACGTATCTGTTTTATTTTTTTGTTGTTGAGGTGCTCTTCCATTCCCTCTACCAATCCATAAAACGCCACTTCGGCAGTGTTTGGAATAAACGAGAAAACAGTATTGTCGAGGTCGTTGTCAATTGCTTTCAGCACCTGATCGACCAACAGTTTCCCTAACGCTTTGCGCTCAGAATAGATATCTTTATCACTACCTCGAGAAAAGTAAATGCGTTCGAATGAACAAGCTGAAGTTTCGCGTGGTTGGTGTAGTTGCGTCAGGTTCACTTTTCCGTTATTCTTCACCACGATGCTCTGTCCGGGGTTCAACTCTTTCACACTTTCGTACGAAACATTCATCACGGTTTGTATCACTGGTCGCTCGGATGCTACCACGACGACTTCATCGTCTTGGTAATAGAATGCTGGACGAATACCCCACGGATCGCGGAAAGCAAAAGCATCGCCACTACCAATGAGTCCACACATCACGTACCCACCGTCCCACATGCGACTAGCTTCGCGGATGATGTTTTCCACATCCAAGTTTTCTTCGATTAACTTATTGATTTCTGGACCGGTAGCACCATTCCATTTGTATTGTTCGTAGAGTTTTTCTACTTGGCGATCGAGCAGATAGCCAATCAATTCAAGAATGATAAAAGTATCGGCGTTGTGTCGGGGGTGTTGCCCTTGCGAAACGATGAAGTTGAAAATCTCATCTACATTCGTCAGGTTGAAGTTGCCTGCAAGGGCTATATTTCGGCTTTTCCAGTTGTTGCGGCGAAGGAAAGGGTGCACATACGAAAGACCAGACCGTCCGGTGGTGCTGTAACGAAGATGACCCATGTAAAGCTCGCCCTGAAAGGCAGACTTATCGGGGTTAGATGTGTCGTTGATTGTTTTATGGATGTTCTCGAAAGTGCGATGAATGGCATTAGAGCCAGTAGATCTCTCTCTGAAAATGTACTCTTCGCCAGGTTTTGCATCGAGTTTGACACATGCTACACCAGCGCCCTCTTGACCTCGGTTGTGTTGTTTTTCCATCAACAAGTAGAGCTTATTCAAGCCATACGACGCTGTGCCATACTTCTCTTTGTAATATTCCAACGGCTTCAAAAGCCTAATCATCGCTATTCCGCATTCGTGCTTGATGCTATCGGACATCTTTCAGAGGGTTGTTGTAGGTTTGTATTCAGAAAAGCATTCCAATTTTACTCAGTAGGAGTAATTCTGTTTTGCGATACAAAAATACACATAAACTATGATTAATGTATAGTGTATATTTAGTGTGTTTTCAAAAAAAAGGAATTTTATATTTTAGTAGATAAAGTTTCCTAAATCAGAATCTGAAATGGACCAGATCGCCGTTAAAATAAAAAACCGCTGCAAGCATCAACTCACAGCGGTCTCTCGATTAATCTATATTCCGTAGAACTATTTAGTCAGGAATTTATCCATAGCTTCAGCCGCTTCACGCCCAGAGCCAATCGCACGAACAACCAAACTTGCACCTAAGTGAGCATCACCTGCTGCAAATACTTTCTCGATTGAGGTTTGGTGTTTTTTGTTGACAGCAACGTTTTTGCGCGCATCAGCAGCTACACCCAGTTCGGTCAATAGACCTTCGTGCACTGGATGCACAAAACCCATTGCCAAGAATACAAGATCGACTTTCATGATCTCTTTTCTTCCTGTGCGAACGATTTGCATGCGTCCTTCAGTATCATTTTCCCATTGTACTTCTTCGAGTTCTACTTCAGTCAAAACACCATCTTTGCCGATGAATTGTTTTGTTTCGAGGCTCCAACGACGTGTACATCCCTCTTCGTGAGAAGACGAAGTTTTCAGTACCATTGGATAGGCTGGCCATGGCGTTGCAGGGTTGTGATGTGCTGGTGGCATTGGCATAATCTCGATTTGGGTAATGCTTGCCGCTCCGTGACGAACAGATGTTCCCACGCAGTCAGATCCTGTATCACCACCACCGATTACCAATACATGTTTGCCTTTAGCATCAATGCGTGTATCTGCATCGAAAGTCTGACCAGCGATTACGCGGTTTTGTTGTGCAAGAAATTCCAATGCAAAATAGACACCTTTCAAATCACGACCTTGCACCGGTAAATCGCGCGGTTGCTCAGCTCCTACAGCCAAACAAACAGCATCAAATTGATCCATAATCTCTTTTCCGGTAATGTCTACACCAACATTTACGCCAGTCTTGAAAGCAATACCTTCTTCTTCCATAATGGCTAGACGACGGTCGATTACTTTCTTGTTTAGTTTGAAATCTGGAATACCGAAACGGAGCAATCCGCCAATGTATTCGTTTTTCTCAAACAACGTAACGTCGTGACCTTTGCGGTTCAACTGGTTGGCAGCTGCCATACCTGCAGGACCCGATCCGATAACGGCTACCTTTTTGCCTGAGCGATATTTTGGTACACGTGCTACTACAAAACCTTCGGCAAATGCACGTTCTGCAATCGAACATTCGTTTTCGCGAATGGTTACAGGGCTGTCGTTGGTCAGTTTAAGTACACATGCTTTTTCGCATGGAGCAGGGCAAACGCGACCGGTGAATTCAGGAAAGTCGTCTGTAGATTCGAGTGATTCGTACGCCTCTTTCCATTTTCCTCTGTAGGCCAAATCTTGCCACTCTGGTTGGCGATTGGCTGTTGGACAAGCCCAATGACAGAAGGGGATGCCACAGTCCATACAACGAGAAGCCTGCAGTTTGCGGTCTTCTGGGTTGAGCGTTTGCTCCACCTCGCTGTAATCACCTATTCTTTCGCTGATCGGACGGTATCCCGCCTCGTTGCGAAGTATTGATATAAATGCTTTAGGATTTCCCATAATTATATTTCGTATAACCTGTCAGTTTGTAGCCCGACAAGTTCTTTTTGTTATTAATAATCTCTTTCTACTTCTTCGATTTTCTTGGTAAGAGCTTTTGCTTTCTCGTCTGTCAACACCTTCTTGTACTCGATTGGGGTGATTTTGATGAACTGATCGACATATTCGCTCCAGTTTTCCAACATTCTTTTGGCAACAGGACTGTTTGTGTGGTCGAAATGTTTTTGGATATAACCTTTCAATTCACGCTCGTCGTATTTGTCTTCGATCAACGTTAGCTCTACCATCTCCATATTACAGAAGAAGTCGAAATCGCCTTTTTGATCCCAAACATAAGCCACACCACCACTCATACCGGCAGCGAAGTTACGTCCTACAGACCCTAAAACGATGGTACGACCACCTGTCATATATTCGCAGCAGTGGTCACCCGCTCCCTCTACCACAGCAGTTGCACCACTGTTACGTACACAGAAACGTTCTCCTACACGGCCATTGATGAAGATTTCACCCGAAGTAGCACCATACAACATGGTATTCCCTGCGATGATGTTTTCTTCTGGTGCAAATGTGCTTCCAACTGGAGGAACGACCGAAATCTTACCACCCGACAGACCTTTACCCAAGTAGTCATTCACATCGCCTTCGAGACGGAAAGAGATACCTTTCGACAAGAATGCACCGAAGCTCTGACCTGCCGAGCCTTTGAAGTTACAACGAATAGTATCTTCAGGAAGACCTGCATTGCCATATATCTTAGCCACTTCGCCCGAAAGCATCGCACCCACCGAACGATCCACGTTCACAATAGGGAAGTCGAGTTGAACAGCTTTACCCGAATTGATTGCATAATGCGCTTGTTTGATCATCTCACGGTCGAGGATTTCGAAAATCTCGTGGTTCTGACCTTTTACTCTGCGGATGGCGTTCTCTTTAGATTCAGCAGGAGTGTAAAGCAATTTCGACAAGTCGATTTTCTTCACTTTTTCGTTTTGATCCGATGGTAAGAACTCTATTAAGTCTGAGCGACCGATGATGTCGTCCATTTTGGTGTAACCCAATTCAGCCAGGTGTTCGCGAACGTTTTCTGCCATGTAGGTAAAGAAATTCACCAAGTATTCGTATTTTCCAACGAAACGTTTGCGCAACTGCTCGTCTTGCGTAGCAACTCCCACAGGGCAGGTGTTGAGGTGACATTTACGCATCATCACACAACCCAATACAATCAATGCACTGGTTGCAAATGCATACTCTTCAGCTCCCAACAAGGCTGCGATAACAATGTCGCGGCCCGATTTCATCTGACCATCTGTTTGCAACGTCACTTGACCACGCAGGTTGTTGATAACCAACGTTTGTTGTGTTTCGGCTAACCCTAGCTCAAACGGCAAACCTGCGTGTTTGATTGAGCTCGCAGGACTAGCACCTGTACCACCTTCGCAACCACTGATAGTGATTGAGTCGGCTTTCGCTTTCGCTACACCGGCAGCAATCGTACCTACACCACTTTCAGACACCAATTTTACGCTGATCACAGCGTTTGGATTCACGTTCTTCAAGTCGAAAATCAGCTGAGCCAAATCTTCGATGGAGTAGATATCGTGGTGTGGAGGAGGAGAAATTAACGAGATACCTGGCGTAGAGTGACGTGTTTTTGCAATCACTTTATCTACTTTCAAACCTGGCAACTGACCACCTTCACCCGGTTTAGCTCCCTGAGCCACCTTGATTTGGATTTCGTCAGCATTCACGAGGTATTCGGTAGTTACACCGAAACGACCCGAAGCCACCTGTTTGATAGCACTTCTTTTAGAAGTTCCATCTGGTTGTACTTTGAAGCGTTCTGGATCTTCACCACCTTCTCCGGTGTTACTTTTTCCACCCAAAATGTTCATCGCGATGGCCATTGCCTCGTGCGCCTCTTTGCTGATTGACCCGAATGACATTGCACCCGTTACAAATCGTTTCGTGATGGCCGAAGCTGGTTCTACTTGCGAAATATCAATTGGATTACGTTTGTAGCCCATAAAGTCGCGCAAGAAGATGCGGTCTTCTTTTTCGTCAACTGCTTTCACATACTCTTTGAACTTCTTGTAACTGCCCAAACGGGTAGCCAACTGAAGAGTAGATATGGTTTCAGGATTCCAAGCGTGTTTCTCACCATCTTTGCGGTAAGCATAGTTTCCTGCGTTTTCCAATTTTGGAGCTTCCACCGTCCAATGGAATGCTTGGTTGTGTAGTGCGATGGTTTCGCGGGCAATGTCTTCGAGGTCTATACCTTCGATTTTAGAAATTGTGCCGTTGAAATATTTTTCCACCAATTTGGTTGACAACCCGATGGCTTCGAAGATGCGTGCACCTTTGTAGCTCAACAGGGTAGAGATACCCATTTTCGAAAGCACTTTCAACAGACCTTTGTCGATGGCTTTGATAAATTTCTTCTCTGCTGTATGGTAATCGAGTTGAATCTCTTTACGTTTCACCAAGTCATCCAACACTGCGAATGCCATGTATGGATTCACTGCGCTCAAACCGTATCCGAAGAGCAAAGCGAAGTCCATGATTTCGCGTGGCTCGGCAGACTCTAGAATAAGAGCCACCTGCATACGTTTGTGTTTGTTGATCAAGTGATTGTGCACCGCTGCTACTGCTAACAGTGATGGGATAGGTGCATATTCTGCATTCACACCACGGTCGCTCAACACGATGTAGTTGATGTCTTGGTCGGCAGCCTCTTCAGCTTTCGCGAGCAATTGATCCATCGCTTTTTCGAGACCTGCAGCGCCTTCACTTGCTTTGAACAAGATTGGCAACGTAGCATTTTTGAATCCTTTGTAACGAAGGTTTGTCAGGATGTCAAACTGCGTGTTGGTCAAGATGGCGCTATTCAATTTTACCATTTTGCAAAGACCAACAGATGGCTCTAGCAAATTCTCGGCAATAGAACCGATGTACGTGGTGTGCGACATCACCAACTCTTCGCGAATCGGGTCAATCGGTGGATTGGTTA
>JBAXGL010000094.1:0-9975 GCA_037139375.1 Bacteroidales bacterium
TGGATGCGCGACAACATGTTTTTGCACTATCCTCTTGGTGATTTGAAAGACAAACAATAAACTCTTAGTCAAAGTTATACACTTACGACTTACGATTTTAACTTACGACTACAAAAAAATGACAGAAGAACTAATTATAGCAGGTTTTGGTGGACAAGGAGTACTCTCGATGGGCAAAATTCTTGCCTATTCGGGACTTATGGAAGACAAAGAAGTAAGTTGGATGCCCTCTTACGGACCTGAGCAAAGAGGTGGAACAGCCAATGTGTCGGTAATCATTAGCGACAAACGAGTTAGCTCCCCAGTATTGAACAGTTTCGACAGTGCCATTATCCTGAATCAACCTTCGATGGACAAATTTGAAAAAGAGGTGAAACCAGGTGGTATTCTCATTTACGACAGCTACGGTATACACCAACCACCTACCCGAAAAGACATCACTATCTACAAAATAGAAGCTATGGATGCCTCAATGGCAATGAATAATACGAAGGCATTTAATATGATTGTGCTGGGCGGGTATCTCAAGATTAAACCTATTGTAACGCTACAGAATGTGATTCTTGGACTCAAGAAATCATTACCAGAGCGTCATCACAAACTGTTGCCGATGAATGAAAAAGCAATTCAAAAAGGAATGGAAATTATTCAATTCGTATCTGGGATAGAAGGTTAGACTATCATTATTAATTAAATAAAATGAAAAACGAGGCGAAACATCTGAAACAGATGTTTCGCCTCGTTCGGTTCTCTATAGTTTGATTTCAAAAATATCAGCATCTTTCCATGTGGGAAATTTTTCTCTAAGCGAATATAATTGATCAAATGAAATATTTACGGTTTCTATCAATTGTTTATCATTAGTTCTCGAGATCTCCTCACCTTTAGGATTTATCATCACTGAACCACCCAAATAGAAAATCCCAAGACCATCAGTTCCAATACGATTCACACCACAAACATACGCCATATTTTCAATAGCTCTTGCTTTCAATAAAACATTCCAAACCTTCGCTCTGGCAGAAGGCCAGTTAGCTACATACAACAACAAATCATATTCATTATTGCAATTGCGCGACCAAACAGGGAACCGCAAATCATAGCAAATCAACAAGCAAATATTCCATTCTTTATAACGAATAATAGGTCGAGACTCACCACCACAATAATGCATTGGTTCGTCTCCCATTCGAAATAAATGTCGCTTATCGTAAATAGTTAATTCACCTTCAGGAGTAATAAAAAAGCCCCTATTATAGAATCTTCCACCATCTTTCGATGCAAAACTACCAGTAATAGCAATATAAGTCTCTCGGGAAAGTAATTTCAGTCGAGTGATAGTTGCATCAGAAGTATCTTCTGCAAATTGCTCAGGATTCATGGTAAAACCAGTAGAAAACATTTCAGGTAAAACCACTAAATCGGTTCTACCCTTTAATTCAGATATCTGCTGCGAAATCAGTCGTAAATTTCCATCCACATTTTCCCAACTAATGTCGAATTGTAGCAATGTCACGCTAAGTGTTTCCATGTATTTCTTATCCAATTAAATGATAACTTTAATCGATGTTACCAATCGTAAAATTATCAGGATGACATGCTGTAATATCTTTATAATGCAATTTAATTTCTCGCAAATCGGCTTCTTCATTGCCTGTCGGTTCAAAAATCCGATGAATTCCTATCACTTTCTTTCCATAATCGAAATAGACCAAAACAATCGGCACTTGGGCCTTCAAAGCTATGTAATAGAATCCTTTTTTCCAGCGAGGATTTCGCTTGCGAGTTCCTTCAGGTGTTATAGCCAATTGAAATCGAGTACGATTGGTAAATTCTTGCGCCATTTGTTGCGTCACGTCACTACTTCGACTACGATCAATAGGAACTCCGCCTAATTGTTTAAATATCAAATTTAATGGAAAAAAAAACCAACTATTTTTAATTAAGAAAGAAGCCTCTTTCCCTATAGCCGAATAAAAAAATTGTCCCACAAGAAAATCCCAATTACTTGTATGTGGGGCTACGCAAATTACACATTTTTCAGGAATTTCAACGGTCATATCCCATTTCCATCCTACACTATTTAATATTAATCTACTTAAATACTTCATTCCTTATTCAACTCGTTAATTTTTGAATAGAGCGATTGGGCCTCACTCACCACATCTTCGTTTAGTTTTTTGAAATATTGACGTACTGATTGAGACGCATCCTTATTATCATACGCATCCACACGACTTAATAAATTGCGCTGAAAATCAAGAATTTCGTCTAAAACTATGTCAGCTTTCAACAATTCAGTTTGGGGAATAATCTCTTTAAATAGAAGACATTCGGTGAATAAAGCTGCCGTCACTTGGTGTATTGCTTTCTTTATTTCTCTTTTATTTGCCATAATATTGGGATCAATGAATAGTTTATTGAGCAAATATAACGCTTAATTTTCAATATTGTTTGTCGTCTGTAGTTTAAAATAAGTAGCATAAATTACTTCATCCTGAAGATTCTGCACTTCATCTGAATATATTTTGCTATTACATTCTATTAAAATACATTTGTATAGAAATCAATCAAAATGTTGGCAAAATATCATTATTTTCTAAATAAAGAAAATATATTCACCCACATACAACCCTTTATATCGTGTAATGATGTAAATTTAACCAATTTGTTACACCACTATTAGCAAAACGTAAACGTTAACTCGCTAATTTTTCGTATTTTTGCAGCATAAATATATGCAACGAGTAACGAAACAAATAAATTAAATGACAGAACATATTTCACCTAACTACATTTTTGAAGTGAGTTGGGAGGTTTGCAATAAAATAGGAGGCATTTACACAGTATTATCAACGCGAGCAAAGACATTACAAAAAAGTCATAAAGATAAAATCATATTTATTGGCCCTGATGTTTGGTCTGAAGCTTCAAACCCCTTTTTTATAGAGTCAAAAACGCCTTTACAATCCTGGGAAAAGAAAGCTGCACAAGAGGGTCTAAACGTAAAAGTAGGCAGATGGGATATACCTGGAAAGCCTATTGCTATACTAGTAGATTTTCAACCATTTTTTGAGCAAAAAGACGATCTTTATTCTAAAATGTGGGAGTGGTATCAAATCGAATCACTCTATGGTTATGGCGATTATGATGAAGCCTGCATTTTTTCGTATGCATCAGCGTTAGTGATTGAGAGTCTTTACAAACATATAGGCGGAGAATCTCAAAAAGTAATTGCTCATTTCAATGAGTGGACAACTGGGATGGGTGCTCTTCACGTTCAGAAGAAACTACCAATTATTGGGACTGTATTTACGACACATGCTACTTCTATAGGGCGATCAATTGCAGGGAACAATCTTCCGCTTTACGACAACCTGAAACATTTCAATGGAACAGAAATGTCTCATCGCCTTAATATGGTGGCTAAACATTCTCTTGAAAAACAGACGGCTCGATTTGTAGACTGCTTCACTACTGTGAGTGACATAACGGCTGTAGAATGCGAAAAATTGCTAGACAAACCTGTGGATGTGGTAACACCAAACGGTTTCGAGAGAGATTTTGTCCCTAAAAGCGGTCTTTTCAAATTGAAAAGAGATCATGCTCGACACGAATTATCTTCAATAGTTGAAAAACTGACAGGTAATAAACCAAAAGAGAATGCCTTTTTCGTGGCAACTGGAGGTAGATACGAGTATAAAAATAAAGGAATAGATCTCTTTATAGATGCATTAAATCGAATGAAAGAGAGCGACAAACTTAAAAAAGAAATTTATGCGTTTATCTTGGTTCCAGCTCACGTACTTGAAGTAAGAAAGGATCTTTTAGACAGATGGATTGGAACAGATAAAAAAACAAAACCTCTTGATCAGCCCTACATCACACATTGGCTGCACAATATGGAGCAAGATCTCATTTGCAATCAGCTAAAATGGCTGAACTTTAATAATGAGAAATCGAGCAAAGTAAAAGTAATTTTTATCCCTATATACCTAACAGGCTCTGATGCCATTTTTAAGGAATCATATTACGACTTACTTATAGGTATGGATGCTACAGTGTTTCCTTCCTACTACGAACCTTGGGGATACACTCCTTTAGAAAGTGTAGCATTTTCTATTCCGACTATTACTACAACTCTTTCTGGATTTGGAGTTTGGGCAAATAAGAAGAGTGGTTCAACGGCTATAGAAAGTGGTGTATCAGTAATTGAACGCACTGACTACAATCAAATAAATGTTTCGGAAGCTATTCGCAGTGATTTGACCAAGTTGGTAAACCTAAGTGAAAAAGAGATGAAAACAATCCGTGATAATGCTTTTGAATTAGCAAAAGAAGCAGATTGGGATCATTTTATACAATATTATACACAAGCCTATCACATTGCATTAAAAAACAAAAGCGATAGGTAAAAATAAAAATATTATTACGAATTTAAATTTTTAGTTTATGAAAGTACAAGTTAGTAATGCAAATACTCCTGTATGGAGAGACATTACAGTAAAATCTAATCTCCCAAGCGAGTTAACAAAGCTATCAGAAATTGCAAAAAATATTTGGTGGGTGTGGAACTACGAAGCAAAAGGGTTATTTGCCTCAATAGATCCTAAACTTTGGTCAAAAACAGAACATAATCCAGTATTACTTTTAGAAAAAGTAGGATACGAAAGACTTCACGAGCTTCGTAAAGACAAGGCCTTTTTGGCAAAAATGGAAGGAGTTTACAACAATTTTAGAGCTTATATTGATGTAAAACCCGACAAGTCTAAACCATCAATAGCATATTTCAGCATGGAATATGGTATGACCAATGTACTCAAAATCTACTCTGGTGGTTTGGGTGTATTGGCAGGTGATTATTTGAAGGAAGCAAGCGATTGCAACATCGACCTGACAGCTGTCGGATTTATGTATCGCTATGGCTATTTTACGCAAGCTCTTTCGATGGAAGGACAGCAAGTGGCAAACTACGAAGCACAAAACTTCGCTCACCAACCTGTTGAGCAGGTTTTTGAGGCTAATGGAGCACCATCAATTCTTGAAATTCCTTTCCCAGACAGAATCGTTTACTCCAACATTTGGAAAGTAAGTGTGGGACGAATCAGCCTTTATTTACTTGACACAGATGTAGCTCAAAATAGTGAGTGGGATAGGTCAATAACTCATCAGCTCTACGGTGGCGATTGGGAAAATCGTATGAAACAAGAGTATTTATTGGGTGTTGGCGGTATCCTGTTACTAAATAAATTAGGTATCAAGAAAGAAGTTTACCATTGCAATGAAGGCCATGCAGCCCTAATCAATGCTCAACGTTTAGCGGATTTTATTGAGAATGACAACCTTTCATTTCCAGTTGCACTTGAATTAGTTCGTGCTTCATCACTTTATACAGTTCACACACCAGTCCCAGCAGGTCACGATAGTTTTGAAGAAGGATTGTTTGCTAAATATTTAGAACATTTCCCTAAGAAATTAGGTATCACTTGGCAAGAATTTATCGATATGGGACGCGAACATCCAGGCTCTAACGAAAAATTTTCAATGAGTGTTTTTGCATGCAACACATGCCAAGAGGTCAATGGTGTGAGCGAATTGCACGGCAGAGTGTCGCAAGAAATGTTTAATCCAATTTGGAAAGGATACTTTCCAGAGGAGTTGCATGTAAACTATGTTACCAATGGAGTGCACATGCCTACTTGGGCTGCTTCTGAATGGCAAGAATTCTTTAAACAAGAATTCCCTGAAGGATTCTGGAATGATCAATCTAATGAAAAATTGTGGGAGCCGATCTATAAAGTAGCGGATGATAGAATTTGGAAAATCAGAACATCGCTAAAAAACAAGCTAATCACCTATATCCGTGATCAGTTTAAAGATCAGTGGTTGAAGAATCAAGGAGATCCATCAAAGGTTGTTTCAATCATGGATAATATTAACCCTAACGCTTTGATTATTGGTTTTGGTCGTCGGTTTGCGACATACAAAAGAGCACATTTGCTTTTTACTGACTTAGAGCGACTTTCCAAAATTGTTAACAACGAAAAATTCCCTGTACTTTTCTTTTTCACTGGAAAAGCTCACCCTGCTGATGGTGGTGGTCAAGCGTTAATCAAACACATTGTAGAAATTTCTCGCCGACCAGAATTCTTAGGAAAAGTCATTTTCCTTGAAAACTACGATATGTTATTGGCAAAACGTTTAGTTTCGGGTGTGGATATTTGGTTGAATACCCCTACCCGTCCGCTCGAAGCATCGGGTACATCCGGAGAAAAAGCTGAAATGAATGGAGTGTTAAACTTCTCTGTGAAAGATGGTTGGTGGTACGAAGGTTACCGCAAAAATGCTGGATGGGCATTGACCGAACACAATACATATCAAGATACACAACATCAAGATCAACTCGATGCTGCAACAATCTATGCCATGTTAGAGAACGAGATTATTCCGCTTTATTATGCAAAAAACAGCAAAGGATATTCTCCAGAATGGATTCAATTTATTAAGAATTCATTCGTACAAATTGCTCCAGTGTATACCACTAAACGAATGTTGGATGACTATATCGCAAAATTCTATAGTAAATTAAAGAAAAGATCCACCTTAATACGTGCAAACGACAACAGCAAAGCTCGTGCATTAGCTGCATGGAAAGATGAAGTAGTCAATAAATGGAATGACATTGAGGTGATTTCAGTGACTTCGCAAGAAGAATTATCGAGACTTGCAGCTGTCAACGAAGACTATACCATAGACGTTGTTCTTGATTTAAAAGGACTCGACAACCAAATTGGAGTAGAAGCTGTAATAATTGGATTAGAAGACGGCAAACAAAAAGTAGTAAGCGTGTCTGAATTTAAATTGACCAAGATGGAAGGTAATCTTCATCATTTCCAGTTGGTGAATAAGATTCAAAATTCAGGTGAATACAAATATGCTTTCAGAATCTATCCAAAACACGAAGATTTACCTCATCGTCAGGATTTCTGCTATGTACGTTGGATTTAAACCAATCTAACTAAATATGCCGAAAGAGGCTGTTTCACAGATATGAAACAGCCTCTTTCTATTTGAACTTAGTTGAGAATACAATAATCAATCGTCATACGAAAAATCAGTGGTTATTTCTCCAGCAATCGACATTTTCATTTTCTCAATTACTATTTCTACCGAATATCCACACCCAAATAAATACATCAACTTAGTGATTGCAGCTTCGGTGGTGATGTCATAACCACTCACCACACCAATCTCTTGCAAGCGATGTCCTGAGCCATATCGCTTCATTTGTACGCGTCCAATCTGGCATTGTGTCACATTTACAACGACCAAACCACGATCTACCGCAGCCTTTATCTTTTCGATAAACCACTCTTTTCCTGGTGCATTACCCGAACCATAAGTTTCAATAACAACACCTTTAAGCGAAGGAATGGATAATATTGACTCTACAATTTGCTGAGAAATCCCTGGGAATAGCTTCATCACTACCACATTCTGATCGAGCGTATAATGTGGCTTCAAGGGTAAAATGCGACCCGGAGAATTGATTTTTGTGGCATCATATTTTATCTGAACCCCTGCCCTAGCTAAAACTGGATAATTGAAAGAACGAAAGGCATTAAAACGATCGGCATTCACTTTCGATGTGCGGTTTCCTCTCATCAAATGACTTTCGAAGAAAATACAGACTTCAGAAACAAGCGCTTTATGATTTTTCTTGGCTGCCGCTATTTCGATGGAGGTAATAAGGTTTTCACGACCATCTGTACGCAGTTTACCAATCGGTAATTGAGAGCCGGTGAGAATCACTGGTTTACACAAATCTTCGAGCATAAAACTAAGTGCTGATGCGGTGAAAGACATCGTATCCGTTCCGTGCAAAACTACAAAACCATCATAAAACTCATAATTGTCAGCAATCATTTTTGTCAATCGAGACCAATGCAACGGTTCCATTTCAGAAGAATCGATAGGTGGATCAAACTGCATTGTAGAAATTTCGTATCCAAATCTTTTCAATTCAGGAACACTCACCAATAAACTCCTTAAACTGAATGCTTCTAAAACACCGGTTGTTGAATTCTCAATCATTCCGATTGTTCCACCCGTGTAAATGATTAAGATTGAAGAAATATATTTCGGCTCATCCATAAGATTAACTTTTGATTGCAAATTTACAACAACGAAGGTACAAACTCTTTCGTTAAATAATCAAATTTCTCTAAAAATTATAATCTGGTCATTTTGTCAAACTTATCGTCCATTTACGTCTAATTCAGAAGATGTGTCGATGGAATCGTTCGCAATCGTAAGACTACATTTAGCTACACCCGTCAATACAACTGATGGAACGAATGTTGATTTTTCTACATCAGAAATGTAGCCTGTATGAAAAAGCCTTTCAGCAATGCGGTTGAATTGCCAGAAACGATTCTCCTTCAATTTACCAGACGCATCAAACGAAGAAGCAAAGCGCTTCGGAGACGGAATTATAGATGCTAAGAAGATCGATTCGTTAAGCGTCAATTGTGAGGATTCTTTGTCGAAATAATAATGAGATGCCTCACTAATACCATAAATCATAGGACCCCATTCAGCGATATTGAGATAAATCTCAAACATTCGCTCTTTTGACGTGATGCGATTTTCTTCGATTAGCCAGACTAACAATGCTTCCTCCAGCTTTCGGGCAATATTTTTATGACGATTCAAAAACACATTTTTCACCAATTGCATCGTGATGGTACTCCCTCCACGAGCAAATCGCTTCACTTTGATATCATGAATCAATGCTTCGCGCATAGCATCCATTCTAAAACCTTTGTGGAAAAAGAACTGACCATCTTCGGATTGCAAAACAGCCTGTCGGAGAAGTGGTGAAATAGACTCCAGCGGTCTGTAAGATGGATTGGATGACCCAATTTCGAATGTGCGAACTGGTCGGTCGTTTTCGAAAGCGGTATACAAAAACGGTGCATTCATTTTATTCAATTCACCAAAGGATTTGATTAAAAAGCCTCTCTTTGTTAACGAACTCTCCAATTTCAGACTATCAGGATGACTCAAATCGACATCGAACAAAAAATGACAACTTAAACGTCCCTCTATTTTTACATTTTCCAAAGAATGAAACAAACCTTTCGGCAATGAAGTTAAAAGGTCTACTGCCTGAAAGTCGGATTTATCGACTTGTGCAATCAAGTGCCAATTTTCAATTTTCTGAGCAAAAAGATAGGGATGGAACGAGATATTATTCAACGAAACCTCCGATGCACTATCCAACTCAGCATAATCTAAACCCACACGAAAACGATAATCTAATCCACCATCTCCAAGTTGAATATCTTCAGGCGAAAGCCTTTGATGATTCACTTCCAAACCCTGAAATGATGTTCGTCCGGTCAACAAAACCTCTTTACGACTCTGTTCGTCAAATTTCAAATCAAAAATCAATTCGTTGAACGAGATACGGGTATGGTAAATCTGATTGATATACGGAATGGTGGCTTTATGATGCTCTTGAGCAGAAATTTTGCCATAAAGCTTCTTATTCTCCTTATCCAACATTCCATCAACACGCCAAATCTGTTTTCCGATATTATCTTCTACACGAACAGAAGTTGACAATGTATGATCTTTTACCAAAATATTTTGTGCTGAAATAATTGTTGTTAATTGGTTGTTTTCAGATGATATTTGCAGACTGTTTATATTCAGATTGGAAGGAAGAAGTCGAAAGAGGTTATTCAAAATCGTTGAAACTCGTCGTGAATAATCCTTATTATTTTCAGTTGATTGATTTTCAGTTTGTTTCGACTGAAATAGAAAATTGTAATTACAATAGTTGCCATTTTTCACAAAACAACAATTAATAGACTCTACATCAACCGATTGCAAATCAGCATTAAATAACAACAACTGCCAAAAATTCAACCGAGCATTCAATCGATGAATCGCAAGTAAGGTGTCTTT
>JBAXGL010000095.1:0-9951 GCA_037139375.1 Bacteroidales bacterium
TTGTTCAACAAATCTTTCCGCAAGAAAATAGTGTGACTATTTCACTCACTAATCAACCCAAAGGAGTTTACGTTCTGCGGTTGACTTCTCCTGATGGAATTTTCGTGAAGAAGATTATTAGGAATTAGAATATTAAATATTCGTTATACGAAACCTGTTTTTAGTCTAAAAGCAGGTTTTATTTTGTAATTTTTTGTAGAAAATAAAATATTTTATATATTTGTAAAAAACTAATATTTTACAAATTGAAACGAAATATTCTCCTTATTATCAGTGCCTTAGCAGTATCGGCATTTGCTACTGATAACAATGCCATAAACGAAGCACGAACAGCAGCATTAGGTAGCGCCTCCGTCGCATTGATTTCTGCAGACAATCCGGGAGCAAACAGTATGTCACCCGAAAACAACATTTCGGTGAATTACGCCAATCCATTTGGTGTGCAAGAACTTTCGACAGTGGCAGGGCATTTGTTCTTTGCCAATAAATTGCTCGATGCAGGTTTGGTAGTATCCAGTTTTGGATATGAAAAGTATAACGAAACCAGATTGGCAGCCAATTTCTCCAAGAAACTATCTTCGCGTCTATCGATGGGTGTTCGGCTCAATTATTATTCTTTGCTGATGTCTGTGACCGAAGATCGCAAGTCGATGATGAGCGCCGATGTTGGGTTTTTAGTTAAGCCGCTTTCTAATTTATTTATTGGGTTTGCTGCCGAGCATTTTATTAGAACTGCTTATACTACAGCGAGGGGCGAATTTGAGTTACCGCTAACACTGCGAGTGGGAGCTAATTATCAGGTGTCGACTGATTTTTTGATGGTGGGAGAAGTGGAGAAAGATGTTATTGACGACACTTTGCTCAAAATTGGGTGCGAATATACTCCACTCAAAGAGGCTGCTTTACGGGTCGGGTTGATGAATAATCCATTTCGACCCACTTTTGGTGTAGGTTATTGTCCAGGTCGTTTTGTCTTCGATGTGGCATCGGTTTACCACACGGTTTTGGGATTTCACACACAGTTTTCGATGGGTTATAAATTCTGAAAGTGAAAAGTTATGAACAGACTATTGATAACTTTATTCACCGCTGTGTTGATAACTTATTTGCCTGCACAAAATGTTGTGGATAAGGATAATAGCTGGATGGAATTTGTAAATGAGATAGCGGAAACGTCTGGTAATGAACAAAATATCAACAACCTTTACGATGAGCTTTCGGATATTCATGAAAATCCTTTCAACATCAACCAAATTCAGCGCGAGCAACTCGAACGACTTCCTTTTCTGACTGACGAACAAATACAAAACATTCAGGCATATATTTATATCAATGGAGCGATGAAGTCGATTTACGAGCTCAAGTTGGTCAAGGATTTGGATATGAAAACCATTCAAATGCTATTGCCTTTTGTCTATTTGGGCAATCAACCACCAAAAGATGAGAATATCAATTGGCAAAACCTTTTTAAGCGCGCTAAAAACACCACTTATCTTCGATTCGATACAAATCTTGACAGTAAGGTTGGTTATCAATCCAAAATCGATAGCACAGACAGTCGATATTTGGGTTCACCGATTTACACATTTATCAAATATGATTTCAATGCAGGCAACAAGCTGCAGTTTGGCTTTGTTGCAGAAAAAGATGCCGGAGAACGACCAAGAGATGGATTTTTTTCGTTCCATCTGCTATTGAAAGATGTTGGAATCATCAAGCGCTTAGCTTTGGGTCGATATAAATTAGCTTTTGGGCAGGGTTTGGCAATGAACACTAATTTTGCCATGAGCAAAAGCATTATAGCATCCAATATTGCCTCTCGTTCGGAAGGAATTTCGCGTCATTTTTCTACCGACGAAATCAATTATCTGCAAGGTGCAGCATTGACATTAGAGCATCGAAAACATCTTTTTTCGTTCTTTGTTTCTGCCAAAAATGCCGCTGCAACTGTAAATGATTCAGCATTGACGAGTATCAAAACAGATTCGTATTTCAATACCGAAAATGACCTGAAGCAACGCAATGGTGTGATGATGTACCTCGCTGGAGCCAATTGGCAGCGACGCTTTGGAGCATTGAAGTTGGGTGCGACGGCGACGTATTATCGTTTTGGGAAAAGTTTGCAACCCGATTTAGCACCTTATAATTTTTACGCGTTTCGTGGCACAGAAAATACAAACCTAAGTGTAGATTATCAATACAGATGGTCGCATTTTTTCTTTTTTGGCGAGACGGCAATGAGTAAAAATGGAGCAACGGCCACACTGAATGGGTTATCTGTCAATGTCTCCTCGAATATAAAGACCACTCTTTTGCAGCGAAGTTATTCAATTGCCTATCAAGCCTATTACGGCGCTGGATTTGGAGAAGGTAGTCGAGTAGAAAACGAACAAGGTATCTATTGGGGTTTGCAATGGAATCCTTATCGGTATTGGCGATTTTCGGGATATGTCGATGTGTTTCGTTTTCCTTGGTTGAAGTATGGAGTGGATGCACCGTCCGACGGATTCGATGCGGCATTGCAACTCGATTATTTCCCAAAAGAGTCACTGAAAATGTATTTTCGCTATAAATACAAAGAAAAGGAGAAGAATCTGACCAATTCCGAAGCCGTTGTTTCGACAATCGGGAAATACGATTATCAGCGTTTTCGCTACCAATGCGACTATGCTGCGGGTAGTAGAATAGCCTTTCACTCCGGTGTAGATTTCAATTATTACCGTGAAGATGGAAATGGCTCAGGCAAAGGATTTGCATTATCTCAAAGCGTAAGTAAATCTTTTTCGCTATGTCCTTTACAAATCGATGCTCAAGTTTTGGTTTTCGATACAGATAGCTATGATAATGTCATTTATTCTTCCGAAAAAAGTGTGCTTTACGCCTTCTCTTTTCCATCATTCTATGGTAAAGGCTACCGCTATTCAATCAATGCTCAATACGATTTCAGTCGCCAACTCTCAGCTTGGTTGAAGTATGCCGAAACAACTTACACCGACCGCGAAATTATCAGCAGCGGTCTAGAGCAAATCAACGGAAAATCGAAACACGATATCTACTTTCTTTTGAGGTATAAATTTTGAATAGAAATTATCCAATCGGTTAATATAAGTTAAATCTATTGTTTAGGATAATGGAAATGTACTCTTCAATTGTTTTAGGTTAAATCTAATACATGTCGGATTTCAAATTCAAGAAAAAACCTTGAATCTGAAATTTTCTTACCATGAAGAGCGAAATATCCAATGATCGAATTCTTCTCGAGCGTTTGAAAAAGGGCGACTCTGCCTGCTTCGAGCTTCTTTACAGCAAATACAGCGGTAAACTATACAACTATGTCTTGAAAATTTCGAAAGGCGATTTCTATCTTGCTGAAGAGATTGTACAAAATGTTTTTGTCAAAATCTGGGAAATTCGCCAGCATATCGACACCGAAGGCTCATTCAGTTCGTTTGTATTTACTGTTGGTAAAAACCTTTATATCAATATGATGAAAAGTCGATTACAAGGCTTTTTGTATCATGATTATGTAATGGAGCACACTTCCGAACTCGAAAATTCTGTAGAAGAAGAGGTAGAATATAAAATGCTTGAAGAGCAAATCAATACACTTATCAACCAACTTCCACCTGCTCGCCGCAAAGTCTACATTCTGAGTCGTATAAAACACCGCCCCAACAAAGAAATTGCAGCCATGCTCGATATCTCTGAAAACACTGTGGAATCGCAACTGACAAAGGCAACACAGTTTATGCGTAAAAATCTGATGCCTTATTACAGAATAATTGTTTTGGTACTTTTAAGCCTGATCAACTATTAATTAAAGTTAAATATCAGATTTAGCGTAATGGTTTTAAGTCTGTCACTTGTGTACTATATAACTCAATCATAAAACACGATTCAACAAAATTTACTTTTTCAGTCCATGTCTTCAAACAAAAACATAGAACTCCTCAATCGCTTTCTCGATGGTAAGGCAACTTCCCAAGAGGTGCGCTACTTGCATGAGCAAATGCAGCAAACTGATTTTGAGGCTGAATGGATGGAAGAGCGTTGGTCGGAATCGGAGGAAGAGATTAATCCTGAAGTACAAAAACAGATTTTCGCCAATATAAAACTTGAAATTACACCTAAACGATTTAATTTTCAAAAAAATTGGGTGGCAATTGCAGCTTCAATCTTATTGATTTTTACTTCATCGTTGTCAGGCTTTCTTTATTATAATTCTATCAAAAGTAGTCAATCCGAAGATATGGTTGTTGCCGTTGACAAAGGGCAAAAAGCAAATATAACACTGCCAGATGGAAGTCATGTTTGGATAAACTCAGGATCGAAAATCAGTTATGGTAAACACTTCAATCAGAAGGAACGAGTTATACAATTAGAGGGTGAAGCTTACTTCGATGTGGCGAAAAAGAAAGATGCTCCTTTTATTGTTAAAAATGGCACGTTTTCCGTAGAGGCTTTAGGCACTGCTTTTGATGTGAAAGCTTATCCAGATGAAAAACTTATAACTGCCGTTTTGGTAAGAGGTAAGGTGGAAGTTGGTGATGACCAGAACAAAATAAGATTAATCCCCAATCAACGGGTTGTTTATGATAAATCTGTTCGCAGCATGCAAAAGACCGAGGTTGACGATTCAAAATTATACACCAGTTGGATGAACAATCAGTTGGTCTTCGAGTCTGAACCGTTCGAAAATATCGCTACAGTTTTAGAACGAAATTACAATATTCGATTTGCATTTGAGACCCAATCGCTTAAGAAATACCGCTTTACGGGAACAATTGGAAATACTAGCTTGGAGAGTCTGCTTCAGATTTTTTCTATGACATCTCCATTTACCTACACCATTAAGGATTCGGTTATCTATTTGAAAGAAAACCGACTGACAATGCCATATTATAGAAGAGTGACTGGTCAATAGCCAGAATATTTAAACATTAAGAGATAGTATTAAACATGACAAACAAAACCTAAATTGCTCTTCTTGTGAAGAAGAGTATTCTTTACCGCACATTTCTTTTATCCTTTTACAGATTGAATGCTGCCTCTGATGCAGCAATGTGAATTATTAACCATAACATGAAAACACAATGAAAAACAAGTTCAACTACGGAAAAAGTAAAGCCTTGCGCTTCTCTTGGTTGGTAGCATTGATTTTCGTATCATCGCTGAGCGTGCTTGCTCAGGTAACGGTGAATGTTCAGAATCAACCTATTCGTCAAATTCTCAAAACTATCGAGAAATCGACCGATTACAAATTTTTCTACAACGATGGTTTTACAGCGTTGGGAAGAAGCGCTTCTCTAAATGTATCGAATGTATCCATTGATGATGCCCTTAAAACTCTGTTCGATGGAAGTGGTATTACCTGGGAAAAAAAACAGAACAACCTTATCGTTTTGACTCCTGATAAAATGGCTCCAGCTCCAGATGCTCGCAAAACAAAAGGAATCACCGGCATCGTTACTGATGAGAAGGGGGAACCAATCATCGGGGCAAATATTATGGTCAAAGGAACGGTGGTAGGAACTATTACTGATTTGGATGGCCATTTCAAAATTGATGCGTCAGAAAACGCAACGCTCGTAGTCTCTTATGTCGGGTATACACCTCAACAAAAAAATATCGGCAAACTCAGTATGCTCAATATCAAATTGGTGGAAGATAACAAGAAACTGGAAGAGGTTGTTGTGGTTGGATATGGTTCGGTGAAACGCAAAGACCTAACAACTGCCGTCTCCACTGTTTCTACTAAAGATATTGATGAAAGACCTTTGATTTCTGCTGCTGCTGCTATTCAAGGAAAAGCAGCGGGTGTGACGGTGGTACAACCTAGTGGTGAGCCAGGCGCGGGCATGGTAGTTCGTGTTAGAGGAACAACTTCAATCAATGCGAGTAACGATCCGCTTTATGTTGTAGATGGAGTTCCTATGAATGAAATTAACTATTTATCACCTAACGATATAGAAAGCATGCAAATCTTGAAAGACGCGTCATCAGCGGCAATTTACGGTTCGCGAGCTGCAAATGGTGTAGTGTTGATAACAACAAAGATGGGCAACAAAGGTGAAGCCAAAATTAGTTTCAACGCGCACACTGGTACCACCAATGTAGAGAAACAGATTAAATCTTTGAATACCGAACAATACAAGGCGTTGATGGATGAGATTGGCGCAGTTACTTTACCTTCTGGCTTGACAGATCAAACTGATTGGTTTAAAGAAACATTCAGAACTGGTGTAACACAAGATTATCAGTTGTCGATAAGCAATGCGAGTGACAAAATGAGATATTTTGTTTCAGGTGGACTTACAAACGAAAAGGGAATTATACCTGTAGCATTTTACAAAAGATATAATTTTAGAGCTAATCTCGAAAATCAAATACGCTCATGGTTTAAGTTGAATACAAACTTATCATATTCCGATTATACTTCCAATGGAATCATATCTGGCACAGGATCGAATCGTGCAGGAGTAATTTTGTCTGTGATTAATACCCCAACTTATGCTCCAATTTGGAATCCAACTATTCCAACTCAATATTACGACAATTTCTATGGTGCACAAACAACCAGCCCAGTGGAAAATATGTCGCGTACAGCAAATGATAAAACCAACAACAATAGATTTGTGGGCAGTGCATCTGGCGAAATTTCCTTTTCGAAAGATTTGAAGTTTAAATCGCAAGGAACGCTGGATAGAGTGTACTACAATGCAACAAGTTTTCTTGACCCAGTCGCTACTGCGTACGGTCGAAGCCAGCACGGAAACGGTTCGGATGTTCGTTCATTAAGTACGATTCTCGTGTTTGACAACATTTTGACGTATGACAAAACTATAAATAAGCATAGCTTTAGTTTAATGGGAGGTAGCTCTTACACCACTTCAGATTGGAACACAAGCAATGTCTCTGTTTCAAATTTCTGGAGTTCAGAAATTCAAACTTTGAATGCCGGAAACAAAGTCGGAATTGGAGATTGGGTAAATTATACGAGAGCATCTCAGTGGGCTATTATGTCATTAATCAGTCGATTAGCCTACAACTACGATAGCAAATATTTGTTGACTGTCAATTTCAGATCAGATGGTTCTTCAAAACTGAATCCAGCCCATCGTTGGGGTTATTTCCCTTCTGCATCAGCTGCTTGGCGGATATCTTCCGAAAACTTCATGAAAGGTGTGGAATGGATTGATGATTTAAAACTTCGTGGTGGTTGGGGGAAGGTTGGTAATCAATCTGGCATTAACGATTATTCTTATTTTAATCTATTATCTATCAATCGGGTTGATTGGACAGGATCAGCCAACCCTAATGCCAATGCTAATGTGTCAATTTCACCCACATCAAATATGTATAATGCTGATTTAACTTGGGAATCGACCGCTACGACCAATGTCGGATTAGATCTGGCTATTTTGAAAAGTAGAATTAACTTATCGGTAGATGCGTATTATAAATACACCACCAATTTATTGCTTTCTTATAACGTGCCAAGTTCCAGTGGTCCTCTCTCGGTGACTAGAAATCAGGGGGAAATGAGCAACAAAGGGATTGAATTTACTCTAAGTACAAAAAATCTGACTAAAAAATTTAAATGGGAAACAGATTTCAATATCTCGTTTAATAGAAACCGAATCGAAAGCTTTGGGTTCATGAATATTCCTTTCTATTATGGTCAATCTTCCATTGGGGATAACATTGTAGTGGTGAAACCCGGCCTTCCAATTGGTGTTTTCTATGGTTATGTGTCGAAAGGGGTTAATCCTGAAACAGGAGATTTGATGTATTTAAGAAATGACGGTACTTTATCTTCTTCTCCGCAATTGAGCGACAGAACTATTATTGGTAATCCCAATCCGAAGTTTACTTTTGGACTGACCAACAATTTTCACTACATGGGCTTTTCGTTGAATCTGTTTTTACAAGGTTCTTATGGTAACGATATTTACAATGTCTCACGCATGGAAACCGAAGGGATGTATGATGCTAAAAATCAATCTGTTGCGGTACTAGATCGTTGGGAGCGCCCTGGTATGGTGACTTACATGCCAAGAGCCACTCAATCTAAAACTAATTTGGTGTCGTCAACTCGATTTGTAGAGGATGGAAGCTACCTCCGATTGAAAACACTCACACTTTCGTATGATTTTAAAAATTCGTTTCTCAAGAAATTGGGTGTTACCCGCTTGCAACCTTATGCAACAGCTCAGAATCTCATAACAATAACGAAATACAAAGGGTTTGACCCCGAAGTAAGTCAGTATGGTGGCGATCCGAAAGTACAAGGGATTGATTATGGAACCTACCCTCAGTCTAAAAGTTATATCGTTGGATTAAATGTCGAATTCTAAAAAAACAATGGAAATGAAAAATATAGTAAAAACAATATTGCTCAGCGCTTTACCGCTCTTTTTCGTTGCTTGCGATTTAAATCTGAGTCCGATTTCTGATTTTTCAGAAGCTAATCGGATTGATAGCACAGGAAATAGCGTGAAGTTCAAAAATAGAGATGAGATGCTTGCGGCCTACAATTATATGTACAATATAATGACGAAGAATGAGGGCGTTGAAGGATGGACTGCCGATATGTTGGTATATTCTGATACTCATGCTGATAATGCTTACCGCGGTGCTACCGATGTTGAGCTAACTCAATTGGAACAACAAAAACAAGATGGGATCAACAAAAATATTAATCGTGATTGGGATTACTATTTTGCGCTTGTAGGAGCAGCAAACAATGTGATTTGCAATATTGACTCAGTACCCGATAAAACGTTCACATTGGCAGAGCGTAAACAATGGAAATCAGAAGCCCTTATTATGCGTGCAATGATTTATTTTGATATGGTTCGGTTATGGGGAGATGTTCCTATTGTGACTTTTCAGCCTCCTGCTATTACTAATGCGAATATCGAACAGGTTTATCACCTTTACTATCCACCTAGAGATTCAGTTGCGAAAGTTTACAGACAGATGATTTCTGATTTAAATACGGCATTAGAAACTGGTGGTGCACCTGCTATTGATAACGCTAATAAGTTTAAATTCTCAAGAACAGTTGCAAATGCATTATTAGCTAAAATTTACGCAGAGAAGCCTTTAAGAGACTACGATAAAGTTATAGTATACAGCACAGCTGTAGAGAAAGATGTTAGTTTGGTTGCTAATTATGGTGATTTGTTTGATATGAACGATGCTAAAACAGATGTCAAATATCGCAATACGTCTGAATCAGTCTTTGAAATCAATTTCAAGGGTGGCGGTTTGTGGTACACCTGGTTGGTCGGTCTTGATCAATCTGATCCAAGTAGCAAATACGATTGGGCAAAATGGTGCACACCATCGCGTGATTTGATTGCTGCTTTCGATAAAGCTAAAGATGTGGTGCGTAAAGCAGAGACAATCATAAACGCCGATGTAACTTGGAGTAACGAATATCCATCGAAAGGTTATCCTTTTATGTACAAATATCGATCAAAATTTCACAGTGTAATTAAAATTCGATTGGCTGATATTTTGTTGTTGAAAGCTGAAGCTTATGTTGGAAAAAACGATGCGGCAAGTGCAACGGCTTTGGTTAATCAAATCAGAACGCGTGCAAAACTTGCGAATCTGACAAATGTTACCATCGACGATGTACTGAATGAAAGGCGATTAGAATTGGCTTTCGAAGGTCAACGTTGGTTCGATTTAGTGAGAAATGACAAAGCGATTTCAGTGATGAATACATTAAATAGTCGCGATAGTGGTCGTTTGCCTATGGATTTGGTAACCCCAGACAGATTACTTATGCCAATACCTCAGCCACAGATTGATAAAAATCCATCAATGGGTCAAAATATTGGATATTAATCAGAAAGAAGAAAACATCTAAAAGATAAGAATTATGAAAAATAGTATAAAGCTTTTGGTTTTGATGGCAATATCTTCTTTTGTTTGGTC
>JBAXGL010000096.1:0-9865 GCA_037139375.1 Bacteroidales bacterium
TTAATTTACCACTGTTCAAATCTACCACCTGAACAATATCTCCGTGAGATTCATAAGCAGTATTCGTTTCAGAATCAACCATTATATAATCCCAACGACCATTTCCTTCCAATGGAATTCGATTAACAACGCTACAATTTGTTTTTTGAGCAAATCCTACTTGCGAAAAAGCAAACGCAAGGATGATTGATAAAATTAATTTTTTCATGTGTTTTAAATTAAAATTTGTATTTTGAAAAACTATTTTTGTCACCTACAATCAACTCGTCATTGAATCACTATTTTCTTAGAATCAGACCTTTTACCATCGTTGACTTTAAGGAAATAGATTCCAGGATGCAAATCACTGACAGTCAAGGTGGTTGAACCAGTTATTAATGCTTTTTTCATCAACTTTCCAGTCAGGTCTGAAATTGTGACACAAACATTACCTGCGGACTTTGCATCTAACTGTATGGTTATTTTATCATTAGCTGGAATAGGAAATACGCGAAAGAGAGTTGATTCAACGCCTGTAACTCCCGAACTACTACTCACAACTTTATATAAAGCAGTGCTTCTTGCTGGAAAAGCACCGATATTTAGTCCAGTCGCGCCGCCATTTGCCGAAACCACAATATTGACTATTCTACGACTAATTAAATCTTTAAGTTGATAGCTTCCAGCCGCCAGCGAACCCGGATATAGATTTATCTGTAGATTTGTGATTGCTACATTACTCAGATTTGAAGCCACAATAATGGTTTCGTTCTGATACTGTCGCATAAACACAAAGCCTGAGCTATAGTTGCTTTTGATTGTAGCATAGTTCCCTCTTCGCAGAGCAATCTCAGAATTTCTAAGTTGAATCATCTTGTTATAGACAGACCATAAAGAAGTGTTGTCATTTTGTTGACTGGCAATATTTTTTGAAATATAGTCAAATTGTGGGGCTCGCCAAGGTGTTGCTGTACTAAACCCAGCATTAACCGAATTGTTCCATTGCAATGGAGTACGAATATTCTCATCAGGTTTTGGACCAACTGTACCAATTTCTTCGCCATAATAAATAAATGGAATACCCGGAAAAGAGAGCAATAATTGAGCAGCAAGCTTAGCTTTCGTCACATCACCACCTAAAGTAGTCATCACACGTTCCTGATCATGGTTTGTCAGAAATGTTCCAAACTGAAGGTACGGATAACTTGACATTGCGGCTTCTACAGCAGTTTGCAATGTGGCGACATCTCCATTGTTTGCAGCATTGACCAATGCACTTGCTAAACTAAACTCAAAACAATAATCTAAGCCATTATTCTCGACATATTGTTTTATAATATTAGTAGAAGTCCACGCTTCTCCCACTGCGAATGCATCAGGATTGACAGCTTTATACGAAGCACGGAAATCTTTCCAAAATTGGAATGTGGCAGGTGCATCTTCGGTTTGAGTAGCAGTTTCAAATATATATTTAACCGCGTCTAATCGAAATCCATCTGCATGCATATCTTGCAACCAAAAACGAGCAACATCGAACATCTCAGCCTTCACACTGGGTTCTGCATAATTCAGATCGGGCATACCGCTACCAAATACGGCATAATAATACGCTCCATTCTTCAAGTTCCATGATCCTCCAAGGTTAGTTGTGCTCCATCTATACCAGTTTCGATAGCCAGAAGACGGACTGGCTGCCGATTGCATAAACCAACTATTTTGGTCGGAAGTATGATTCATTACCAAATCAATTATCACTTTAATCCCACGCTTGTGAGCCGCTTGAATAAAAGCAGTAAAATCAGCATTGGTACCATAATCGCTTGCGATAGTGCGATAGTCAGTGACATCATAACCGTGATAACTTGGCGATTTCATCACAGGCATCAGCCATATTGCCGTAATGCCTAAATCGGTATGCGTAATCGAATCACCATCGTTTAGATAATCAAGTTTAGCTGTTAGCCCCTTCAAATCGCCTTTACCATCGCCATTTTGGTCATAAAAACTACGCACAAATACTTCATAAAACACCGCATCGTTCCACCAATATGTAGAAGCTTTCGTCACACTAATATAATCAGTCAACGTTTGCGATATCGAGTCAGATTTTGCATTCTTTATTTTTAGTGTAACTGGGTATTTACCTTCTGTGGTATAAGTTACAACCGGATTTTGAATGGTAGAAATCGCTGGTGTTCCTCCAAGAAACGACCATTGCCACGAAATAGGCGAGCCGTTTGATTTATCGAAAAACTGAATCGATTGACCAGGAATTATTGCACGAATAGATGCATCTACCTTTACAGCCAAAATGTATGAAGGAAGTTCATCGTTGTACCAAAAACTAACGATTCCATTGGGAACAACTGTGTAGGTGCGATTTGGGCCACCACCTGAAAACTCTTCTCTACCAGTCCACAATCCATTTATTCGCGCTTTAAATTCAATATTATCACCCACATTTAGGGTGATTGAAGCGGTGTAAATACTATCGCCATCAGTGTCTGTAAGCGCTGTTGAACCCCAGCTATTAAAACTACCAGACAAATCTACAAATTCAGTAGCAGGCATAAAATTCCCATTTGCACTAAGCCATTTCATATTGACTTTGAATTGCACAGTAGTCGTTTGCGAAATAAGTGAACTAGAGAATAGAGAAACAAAAACCACTAAAAGAAAATAGCGGTTACATATTACCTTGGGTTCCATAATATAATGTGCTTAAAATATAAATGAGCTTTATAGCTTATCACAGCAATGGTAAAAGTAATGTTTCTTTTTGATTTATCATCAGATTAACAGTCATCATTGACCTTGCGTCTATTTAGCTCTTAATCATTTCGACTTTTAAAATTTGGCTAAATAAAAAAGGGACTTTTCACAAAGTCCCCTTTTAAAGTTTCAATAGGTATTAGTTTCTTTAAGGTAAAAAAAGATTGTTTAGGTTATTCGATGCAAATGTCGGCCTTTTTTTGTTACCCTCCAAATAAAAAAATATGTTGTAAAATATGTTTTTAATAAAATTGTCACCTTTTTGAAACTCAACAGCACTCCAAAAAAGTAAATGCGAAGATAATAATAGAATTCATACTCGGCTATTATTTTCAATGATTTTGCAGCAAATACATTATAAATCATTACAATTTACAGTAGTAAATATTCAAAATGATAGTCAAATTAGTCTAAACCAATCTTATAAATTTAACAAAACCAGAATAAATGCTTTTATTACTCATTATTGAGTTACATAAAGCTAATATTTATCGTTTTTGTGTTTTAATATGACCATAAAATCACTATTTTTGCATATCACAATAAAACCTGAAATAACAGCCTATGTCACCGATTGATGAATCTACAGAAAAAAGAAGCTTAAATTTTATAGAAACATTTGTAGAGAACGACCTCAAAGAAGGTAAAAACGACAATAGAATTCATACTCGATTTCCGCCAGAGCCAAATGGATATTTGCATATTGGTCATGCAAAAGCGATTTGTTTAGATTTTGGCATAGCACAACAATACGGAGGAAAATGCAACCTCCGATTCGACGATACAAATCCAACAAAAGAAGATACAGAATACGTTGATTCAATTATGGAAGACATTCATTGGTTGGGCTTCGATTGGGAGGACAGATTATTTTATGCATCCGACTATTTTCAAAAATTATATGACTTTGCCGTTGTATTAATAAAAGAAGGCAAAGCATACATCGACGATCAGAGTGCTGAAGAGATAAGCAAGCAAAAAGGTACGCCTACTCAGGCTGGAACCGAAAGCCCATTCCGCAAACGTAGTGTCGAAGAAAATCTTGACCTATTCAACAGAATGAACAAAGGAGAATTTGCGGAAGGAACTCGCGTATTACGTGCCAAAATCGACATGGCATCTTCGAATATGCACTTCCGCGACCCAATCATCTACCGCATCATCAACTATCCACACCACCGTACAGGTTCGACTTGGAAAGTATATCCAATGTATGACTTTGCACACGGAGAGTGTGATTTTTTCGAAGGTATCACTCACTCTCTTTGCACTCTTGAATTTGAAGTACACCGACCCCTATACGATTGGTTTGTCGATCAACTGAAAGACCCAAACAACAGCTATCGACCTCGTCAAATTGAGTTCAATCGCTTAAACCTCACCTATACCATGATGAGTAAACGGAAATTGCTCCAATTGGTGCAAGAAAATCTGGTAAATGGCTGGGACGATCCTCGAATGCCTACTATATGTGGACTTCGTCGCCGCGGTTATACTCCTGAATCTATAAAAAACTTTGTCAACAAGATTGGATATACTAAATTTGATGGTATCATTGATGTGTCACTGTTAGAATACACCATTCGCGAACATCTCAATCAAATAGCAACACGCGTTTCTGCTGTCATCGATCCTATCAAACTAATTATCACCAATTATCCAGAGGGAAAAGTGGAAATGATGGAGGCTGTTGATAATCCGGAAGATGAAAATAGCGCTGTACACGAAATTCCATTCAGTCGCGAAATTTATATTGAGAGAGACGACTTTATGGAGAATCCTCCAAAAAAATATTTCCGTCTTTCACCTGACAATGAAGTTCGTTTGAAAAATGCCTATATTATTAAGTGTATGGGTGTGAAGAAAAACGACGCAACCGGTGAAATAGAGGAAATCTATTGCGAATACGATGCCGACACTAAAAGTGGTATGGCTGGTAGTGAGCGCAAAGTAAAAGGCACGTTACATTGGGTATCTGTTGAGCACAGCGTTTCAGCTGAAGTCAGGGTTTACGATCGACTGTTCATGGTTGAGAATCCTTCTGATGAAAGCGTTTCTGATTTCCGTGAAGCACTCAACCCCGATTCATTGAAAGTGCTTCAAAACTGTCGAGTAGAGCCTTATGCAGCTAGTGGCAAACCTCTGGATAGATTTCAATTTCAACGGATTGGCTATTTCAATGTGGACAAAGATTCTACACCCGATCATCTAGTATTCAACCGCACTGTTCCTCTCAAAGATGCTTGGGGAAAAATGAAAGATAAAGTTTAAATTTCCGAAATGGAAAACAACAACACTCCAGAAATTGTAAAAAAATTCGAAGAGATGCTGGCGCAAAATGTCAGCATCTATTTTGATGCAGACGAATTCGAAGAGATTGCTTTTCATTACGAAGTAGATGAAAACTATCAATTGGCCTACGAAACAGTCTGTTATGGTTTGAAAATTCACCCCGGAAATATTGAATTGCAAATTAAGAAAGCCCTTTACCTTCTCTGTATCGACAACAAAAGCGAAGCAATTCAACTCATTGATACACTCCCGATTAACACTGTACAAGACCTATTGATCAAAGCTGATATCTATTTAGCTAACGAAAGAAAATCAGAAGCTATTGACATTGTAAACCGTGTGCTCGAAACAGCAAAACCCGATTTTACACTTTACCTCGACATTTCTGATGTTTTTGCAAACAACGATTTGTTTGACGATGCAATCGACTATATTCAAAAAGGATTAGCCGTTTTCCCCGACCACTCTGATTTAATTCGCGAATTGGCATTTACCTACGGCGACAACGAAAAATTTGAAGAAATGGTGTTGTCTCTCAATAAACTTTTAGATATTAACCCTTACGAAATAGCAGATTGGATAAGCCTAATTCGAGCTTATGGATCTATGAATCAATTGGATAAAGCAATCGAAGCGTGTGATTTTGCTTTAGCCATCGATCAAAAAAACGAAGAAGTGCGCATGATGCGTGCTGTTTGTTTGTATGAGAATGGAAATATTGAGTCTGCATCTGCTGCATTCGAAGAGTGTGCCACATTCGAGTCAGTAAACTCAGCATTCTTATTGGTCGTAATTCAATGTTTTTTAGAACTTAAACATTACGACAAAGGTATCATGATTGCAGATCGGATACTGGCTATGGATCCACTTCATGCAGATGGATATTATCAAAAAGCAATCTGTTTTATCGGCCTGAAAGAGATGGAGTTAGCTTCTGATTCAATTAAATTGGCACTCGAATTAGATCCAAAAAATTCTGACTTTTTAGTGGTAAAAGCAAATCTTCTAACAGAAAAAAACGAATACAAGGCAGCAAAAGAGATTTTAATCGATATTTTAACCAAAGAACCGGACTGCTATAAAGTATATTTTCCTTTAGCATACATTTACGAGCAAGAAGAAGCTTGGGAATATGCGTTGGTTTATTATCGAAAAAGTTTTGAATCAAACCCACAGGATTTCGTTTCGTTACTCAAAATGGTAAAGCTTTCTTATCTAACAGGTGATTTCCAATCAACTATTTATCATAAATTACTATTAGACAACGAGATAGAAGAAAATAGCAATTCTGAAATTCTGACCAACGAATATTTACTCGAAGAGTACAAATTGACAAATAAGTATATCAAAGATATTAACGAAATAATAAACTAATCATTATGCACTTTTACGACGCCATTGTTCAATGGTATATGGAGAATATGAACTACTCCACTATTACTCTGTTGATGATGATTGAAAGCACAATTGTTCCTCTCCCATCAGAATTAATAATTCCTCCCGCCGTTTACAAAGCCTTGAATTCAGGAGAAATGAGTGTACCTCTGATCATATTTTTCGGAACATTGGGAGCACTTATTGGTGCATCGATCAACTACTTCGTATCGAAATACGTAGGTCGAATGCTTGTATATAAATTTGCTGATTCTCGCTTAGGGCATTTCTTTCTAGTGAATAAAGAAAAAGTGGAAAAAGCGGAAGAATATTTTATTCGGAACGGTAACAGCTCCACATTTATTGGTAGACTTGTGCCCGGGATTCGTCATCTGATTTCGATTCCAGCTGGGCTTGCGAAAATGAATCTAGGCAAGTTTGTTTTCTTCACAACACTTGGTGCTGGAATCTGGAACATTTGCCTCGCCGCAATGGGCTATTTAGCTTATAATCAAAAAGGAGCAATTGAGAAATATTCGCATGAATTCTCAATTGGTTTAATGATTTTGGGGGTTATCTTTGTTTGTTATTTGGTTTATAATGCGTTGAAAAAATCAAAATAAATCCATCGCACTATTTTCAAAACCACGATAAAGTCAAATCTTTTGTCTCTTTTTCTCTAAATAAATCAGCTTTCTATCCGCTACACTTTTTTCCTGTTTAAAATGATTTAAATCGGTCATTACTTGCGAAAGTGCATAAGTCTTCAACACTGATTTTTTGGTTTCTTCATCAAGCAAGAAGCCAAATGGTTTACCGCCCAAATAGTCTACTTTGATTCTTTGATGGGCATACAAACGAACAAATCCAGATATTCCATTCTCATTTTTGTGAGTAAACGACACAATCTGAGTGGTCATTCCATTGTCGACAAATGAAAAATTATTTGCACCATCATTCGCTACAGTCAATGACTCAGCAAATGTACCTTCAGTCGTTGACACACGAATCGAATTATAGCGTATTGGAATTACGCCACAGTAAACCGCAACGATATACATTTCGCCTTTTTCACTGACCCCACATCGTAAATAACTTCGCTGCAAATTTCGTTCAACTCGTTGCGAAGGCAGCACCCAGTTGCCGATATCTTGATATTGTACTTCTTTCTCAAAAACAAAATCTTCTTGTAATTCTGCCGCCTTTTGAGATAACTCAGAAATTATTTTGTCGCAATATATTGAATTCCTACTCTGTTCCAACCGTTCCACTTCACGATTGAGAATTACGGCTTGTTTGATAACTTTATACGATGTAGGATACAACGAACGAATAGAGTCAATCTCTAACTTCGCTGTATTATATAGCCCAGCCTTGCAAAGATTTTTTGCCAATTTCAGCCGATCTTCTGCGTCTTTATCGTTTGAAGCACAAGCAATAAAGCTCAGTAAAACAATAAAATATATAAATGTTTTCCTCATTCTTGAACTAAGAATTTACCGATATAATTGAATGGACAATCGCACAAAAAAAATCAACACATTACAACCATTTATGTTGAGATTTGTATTCCTGCAAATTTACAACTATTTCAGACGAACGACGCATACTACAACAGATTTGTTGTATTTTTGCGCCATTAAATTTTACATTCATGTTGAAATCAAAGAAAGAACTACAATCATATATACAATCAAAAGCTTTTAGTATAATATCAGAAGCTTCTGATGAACTTCAAATTGACTCTTATGTTATTGGTGGTTATGTACGCGATATTTTCCTCAATCGCCCCTCCAAAGATATTGATATAGTAACGGTTGGCAGCGGAATTACTTTGGCTGAAAATATTGCGAAAAAATTTGGAAAAGGCAGCAATTTGGCTGTTTATAAGAATTTCGGTACGGCTCAAGTTAAATACAAAGACTTTGAACTTGAATTTGTTGGCGCACGCAAAGAATCTTACACACACGACTCGCGCAAACCTATCGTTGAAGACGGAACGCTCAGTGATGATCAAAACCGTCGCGATTTTACCATCAACGCATTAGCTATTTGTCTGAATAAAGACAGATTTGGAGAATTAGTTGATCCATTCGACGGAATCTCTGATTTGGAAAACAAAATCATTCGCACACCGCTTGAACCAGATATTACGTTCAGCGATGATCCACTCCGAATGATGCGGGCAATACGATTTGCTGCTCAACTCCGATTTCATATTGAAGAACAGACTTTCGCTTCAATTATCCGAAATAAAGAGCGCATTGAAATCATTTCACGCGAACGAATAGCAGACGAGTTAAACAAAATAATGCTATCTCAAAAACCTTCCATTGGCTTTCTTTTATTAGAAAAAAGTGGACTATTGGCTCTCATCTTTCCCGAACTGCTCGATCTGAAAGGTGTTGAAACGGTTGAAGGACGGGGTCATAAAGATAATTTCTACCACACGCTAAAAGTTGTGGATAATATCGCTCAAAACACAGACAATCTTTGGTTAAGATGGTCGGCACTACTGCATGACATTGCCAAACCTGTCACCAAACGATGGGATGATCAATTGGGATGGACATTTCATAATCACAATTTTATAGGCGAAAAGATGATTCCTCGGCTTTTCAGAAACATGAAACTGCCGATGAACGAGAAAATGAAATATGTGCAGAAACTCGTCGGACTACACATGCGTCCGATTGTACTCAGCGAAGATGAAGTGACTGATTCTGCAGTGCGTAGGTTAATATTTGATGCTGGCGACGATGTAGAAGACCTGATGATACTCTGTGAGGCTGACATTACATCCAAAAATCCTGCGAAAGTGAAACGTTACCTTCAGAATTTCAATCTTGTTCGGCAAAAAATGAGAGAAATCGAAGAAAAAGACCGTATCAGAAATATGCAACCACCAGTATCTGGTGAAGAGATAATGGAAATTTTCGATTTATCACCATCACGCGAAGTAGGAACATTAAAAATGGCCATCAAAGATGCCATATTAGATGGCGTTATTCCAAACGAACGCGAAGCTGCTCTAAATTTGATGTATCAAAGAGCATTGGATTTAGGATTAACTCCGAAAATAATTATTAAAAAATAGGTTTTTGTCCATTACCTTCCCTAAAAATATAAAAGCCCAGAAGCAAAATTGCTTCTGGGCTTTTATTTAATCAATTTATGAACAATATTATTTAGCTGGTGCTGCAGCAGCAGGAGCTTTTTCAATTGCAACTAATTCAACTTCGAAGATTAGAGTTGAATAAGGTTTAATTTTCTGATTGCCAGTTTCACCATAACCCAAGTTGTAAGGTACAAACAACATGTATTTAGAACCAACTGACATCAATTGAAGACCTTCTGACCAACCTCTGATTACACCATTCAATGGGAAAGAGATTCCTTGATCATTTTTGTCAAACTCAGTTCCATCAATCAAAGTGCCGCGATATTT
>JBAXGL010000097.1:0-9691 GCA_037139375.1 Bacteroidales bacterium
GGCATACGAGCAATATGTTTTTACCCAGAAACCTGCGGAATCTCCATTTTTTGAATGTCGGAGTTCTAAGTATATGGTGTCATTTTTGCTATTAGGTTGTTGGAAAAGTTCCATACTGTGTTGTTTTTCAAAGTATTCGAAGCTTAATCTGAAATTTAGCCAATCTCCGCTTTGCCAAATGCTTTCAATCAGGACAGGATCATTCGGATAGTTTGCAGTTAGGGGTTTAATAACACTTGAGTTAATTTGTCCGATTGAGTTGAGATTGATGTTGTAGGATTTATTGGCAATTTTGTCAGATAGTGAATAATTAATTAGAACCCTTGAGCCAGTTGTTAAATTGCTGCCTATAACTGATTTAGGTTGTAAGGCGGTTTGGTTGTCTAATAGTAAATAGCGACTTGTTCCCGATCCCGCAATAGTTGCAAAATCAAGTCTGAAATCACCGTATCCATAGTCGAATTGTTGTGTACAACCGGTCAAGATGAGTATTAGAAGAACAAATGTGTATTTAAGTTGCGTCATATTCAGTGTTCTATAATTCAATGGTGGAAATTTCGTCTGCCAAAACAGTATTCGAGAAAATGGCTTGTGCTTCGTTTAGTAAAATTGAAAGATCGGTATATCTTGCTGAAAAATGACCAATAATTAGTTTTTTTACTTGCGCTTCTTTTGCTATTGTAGCAGCTTGTGAAGCTGTAGAGTGCATAGTTTGCTTGGCGCGCGCATACTCGCTTTCGGCAAAAGTTGCTTCGTGGTAAAGTAAATCAACACCTTCAATCCACGGGATAATTGTTTTGGTCGGTGCTGTGTCTGAGCAAAAAGCATATTTACGAGCTGGTTTGGGTTCACGAGTCAACTTTGAATTGGGTACAACTACACCTTTTGGTGTTACAAAATCTTGACCTTCTTTAAGTCCAGGTATGTTTCGAAGTGGAACCTGATAAAAATCGGTCATTTCTTTAATAATATGTCTCTCCTTTTCCTTTTCTTCAAATAAAAATCCGCAAGTGGGCACTCGATGTTTCATTGGAATAGAATAGACTTTTAGCGATTTTTCTTCATATATCAGTTCGTGTTTTTGTGGAATGATGTGATCAAAAATAACTTTAAACGGGAGATCTGCACAGAAATAGTCAAGTTGAGGTTTGAATATTCGTTCGGCATCCGGATGAGCATGAATAACTAAGTCGGCAGATCGATCGAGTAGTCCTAAAGTGGAGATAAAACCCATTAGACCAAAACAGTGGTCGCCATGCAAATGAGAGAGGAAAATGTGCCCCAATCTATTCATTTTTAATTTATTGAGTCGCATTTGCAGTTGAGCCCCTTCGCCACAATCAATCAAATATAGCTTCTCTCGAAAATTAACTGCTTGTGAAGTGGGGTTAAATCGACTTGTTGGTATTGCTGAGCCACATCCTAATATGTTGAGTTCAAATTTATCCATTAATTTAGGTTATTTTGAAATAATACTGGCTTTTACGCCATCCAAAAAATGAGTTACAATCTGATCTCCATGCAGTAGCTCATTCACCGAACGAACGATTCTTCCATTTTTAGTCGTAACAGTAAATCCTTTTTTGAGCATCACTTCAGGTGATGAAAGCTGAATAGTTTGGTCAAATAAGGTAAGCTTATTTTGTTCGTTGCGTAATAGCTGACTTGTTGATGATTTAATAAGATATTGATACTCTTTCATTTTGGCTTTTTCCTTTGAAAGGCTACTCAGTAATGCCGTTTTAAAAAGATGCGAATTTAGTCCAATTCGATGCTTTTCGTTAGCTAAAATAACCCGACTTCTGTGCGATAATTCTACTGTTGCTACTTGTAAACTTTTGGTTTCTCTATCCAATAGAGTTTTTACTTCAGATAATATGCCATCTTGAAATTCAATCAATCGGGTTTCGGAATTTTCAAAACAAGAAATCAGGAATTCTGCTGCTGCAGTTGGTGTTTTTGTTCGAGTGTGTGCCACCATGTCGAGAATGGATTCGTCTCTTTCGTGCCCAATGCCAGTTATTATGGGTAAAGGGTATGTAGCACAACGTTTTGCTAACAAGTAACTATCGAAACAATTTAAATCAGAAACAGCGCCACCACCACGAATAATCACTACAGCATCGTATTTATTCTTTTGAAGTTCAATGGCGCTTAATGCTTTGAGTATTGAGTTTTCAGCTTGCTCTCCTTGCATCAGCGCTGAGAAAAGCGAAGTGTAAAATTTGTAACTTCCTGAATTATTCTTGATTTGATTCATGAAATCATCGAATCCTGCTGCTGTGGCTGACGATATAATAGCTAGTCGTTGTGGTAAAACCGGAAACGAAAGTCGTTTATTTTGATCAAATATTTGTTCTTCTTGAAGTCTACGAATAATTTCTAACCGTTGCCGCATCATATCACCTATAGTGAAAGTTGGGTCGATATCTGTGACAGTTAGGCTTGGTCCGTATACTTCGTGAAAATCAATAGCGACCTGCACCAATACCTTTAAACCGCTTCCGAATCTTTGGTTTGTCTCATCTTCAAAATAAGGTTTGAGAAGCCTGAAAGTGTTCGCCCAAATATTGCCACGCATCTTGGCAATTATGTTTCCATTTTTGCCTTCCTTTTCAATAAACTCAACATAACAATGTCCTGCACCCGTAGTCCTTACCTCACTCAGCTCGGCTCGAACCCAGAATTTGTCAGGAAAACATTCTCTTAAAGCCAGTTTAATGAGGTTGTTCAGTTCGTGTAACGTAATGGCTTCTTTCATTCGTTTATGGTTGATTTTAATTGTCACACGTAAATGTGTGCATCCTCAATTATTTCACTAGTTTTTTTGTGTAGTGATGGGTTTTTCCTTCAATGTAAACAATGTAAAAACCATGTTTGAGGGTTCTTACATTTAAGATGCGATCACTACTATCAATTTTCTCTGAAAATAGTATTCTTCCTGTTTCGGAATACACATTTACTTTATAAATTGAATCGGTGTTTGGGAGGTTTCTTATAGATATGCTGTTCCCTTTTTTGTTATTGAAAAAGACCTCTGGTTGTGTATTCTGAATCGCTTGTACACCCGTAACCAACTGATAAGCAGTCCACATATCAGGAATGCCATAGCCATAATGAATATCAGGTAGCGTGTAGAAACTCGATTGCGAACGAATTAAATCGAGTAATTGTTTATTCGAAAGCTGCGGAAGTGCTTGCCATAAACAGGCAATCATGCCTGTCATTAGTGGTGCTGAAAATGATGTGCCATTCGATGTACTTGGTTTTCCTGTTGAGTCAAGCAGATAAGTTCCTTCGCCAATGCTGACAACATCTGGTTTAACTCGGTTGTCAGCGGTAAATCCAATGGAACTAAAAGCGGAGATTTGAAGTTTTATATTCACAGACCCAACAGTCAAAACATCAGCTGCGTCAGCTGGAGCACCAATTTTCTGCCACGCCTTATTGCCTTCATTGCCTGCGCTGACTACCACAAAGATACCTTTATTTGTAGCGATTTGCGCAACTCTACTTACGAAAATGGTTTTTCCATCGAGTTGCGATAATGTGTGGTCGAGTTGTGGTGCATCAAATTGAGTGTACCCCAGCGAAGTGTTGATTAAATCGACCCCCACGCTGTCTGCAAATTCTGCAGCAGAAGCCCAGTAATCTTCTTCAACTGGATATTCGGAATATGCATCTTCGCTTCTTAGAAGCCAATATGTTGCACGGGGGGCTGCTCCAATGAATTGAAAGGAGTCTATTGCAGCCATTATAGATAATACTGATTGACCGTGCTTGTCTTCGTTGAAAACATTTCCACCTGGATTAACAAAATCTCTTGTTCCCAATATTGTGCCAGGTTTATATGCCGAAATAGTGTCTGCATTCTGAAATCCTGCATCAATGAGCGCAATCATTTTACCTTCACCTCTATATCCAGCTTGATGCAATTTCTGACCATTGCTCACTGTTAATTGCGTTAAGCCATACCCATACTCCTCCAAAATTGAGGACGAAGGGCCTCGAGCAATTTGCATATCACTCTTCAGCTTTGCTGATTTATTGATAATAGTTCCTTGCCAAACCCATTCCGCAGCTTTTACAAAAGTTAATTGCCTGATGGTGGAAATAATTGTGCTATCTGTTGTTGAGATTACAACAGTGTTCATCCAACGACTTGTTGCTATAATCTTTACTCCTAAATTGCTAAGGGTAGACTTATATTGATTCGATACAGGTATGTCGGTAGAGTCAATGGGTATGTTTTGATTATGACGGCGTTCTAATGAGCGGCTATTCAGGAATTCATTAGGTTTGTTGAGTGAGTAGTTTGTTCCATTTTTATCCTTCAGCCAAACTCGAAATTTATATTCTGTTTGGGAGTATCCTAGCAGTGTGTGGAGAAAAACGAGAAGGATCAGGGCTTTTTTCATTCTTTATTTCAAATTTATTACAAACATACAATTTTTTTTGAGTGGTCTGATTTTAGGATTTCTATTTTTTAAAGCAAATCGGATGTATTTTCAATAAACAATCCATGAGGTTGAAAAATATGTTGTATAACATACGTTAAAATGGTTCGTATAATACAATATATGTTGTAAAACATATTAAAAAAGTTGTTTTTATTGAAGATATATTCAAAATGTCTTGTTTTTGTAACATTAGGACTCTACATTTGCATTGAAAATAAAACGAAAGGGTTCACAAAAAAAACAATATTGAACTCTCAAAAGCAGAAAATCTGCTGGTCTGTGGTTTCGACAGACTTTAAGTGAAATTTAATTGAATGAATGATGAAAGAAGTAAAAATGTTGTTAGTCGTGGTTGCTTTAATTGCAACAATTGGAATGAAAGCTGAAAATAATGCGGTAAATTCTTTAGTACCATCACCCAGTGTGAAAATATTAGCGTTGAATGGAAGATCAAACACTGAAAACTTCAAATTAGACCATGTAAATGGAAAGTATGTGTTATTGCAGTTTTGGGCAAAAAGAGCAGAAGGATCATTGAAAAAGTGTATTGAGTTGGATCATACTGTTCGAAATTCAAGGAGTAAAAAAATAGAAATGGTGATGATTTCGTTCGACCCTCTATTTTATACATACGATGAATTGTTGAAATCTTCAAAATCAACTGCTGAATTGGCGAAAAATGACGTCTATTCTGAAACGTATCAAGAGTATTGTGTAGACAAAACTTTAGCAAACTACTTGCTTGACGAAAACGGAGTAATTGTTGCTCGAAATGTAAATCCGGATGAGTTAGCCATGTATATTAAACAGATTAAGTAATATGAAACCGAGTGTTAAACCTAAATCAATAGATAAGGAGCTGTTCGTAAAAAGAAATTCGAACAGCTCTTTTTTTTGTCCCATTTGCTGATTTCTTCTTGCATCGTTTTTGAAGTTTTAAGCGTCTTGTTTTTATACCAATAAACCTAATACTCAGATATCTTATGAAAACAATTTTATCTAAGTTTTTCTTGATACTCTCTCTCTCGGCTTTTTTATTTTCTTGTTCAAAAACAGACTCTTTTTCATCGAATACTCCTAATATTCGCCCAATGCAAGTTGCGGAATCTTCTCTGTTGGTTTCTTCAAATGACTTTTGTTTCGATTATTTTAAAATTCTCTCTCAAAATGAACCTTCTCAAAACGTGATGTTTTCTCCTTATAGTGCTCATGCAGCTTTGAGTATGCTAATTCATGGTGCAAGTGGATTGACAAAACAGGAAATAAAAGATGCGCTTCGTATTTCGAGCCAAAGCGATGAAGAAGTGAAAGCGTCTTTCAAAAGTTTGAAAGAATACCTTCTTCAGGTTGATAAATCGGTAACGCTTAATATTGCGAATTCGATATGGGCTCGACAAGGTTTTCCTGTTAATGCCAATTTCACTGCTGCGATGAATGAATTTTATCAAGCTGAAGTGAATTCTTTAGATTTTAATAATCCGCAATCAATCAGTACGATAAACAATTGGGTGAGTAAGCAAACAGCAAGCAGAATTCCAACTATTCTTGAAAAACTCAATGCGGATGATATGATGGTATTGCTCAATGCGGTCTACTTTAAGTCGGATTGGAAAACAAAATTTAATGCTGAGTTGACAGCCAAAGCACCTTTTACCAAAGACGATGCTTCTGTCATTCAGGTATATATGATGCAAAGTGATAAAATGGAGGCATGGCAATACTCAAACAGCGAAATTCAGTTTATTGATATACCATTTGGGAATGGAGGATATTCGTATTCTGTTATTATGCCACAGGGAAATAAAACCTTGGATGATTTGATTGCCGAATTCACAATACAAAAGTGGCAAGCCATAATTTCATTAGAGCCCAAAACACTAGAAAATGCGAATTTCATTCAACTGAAAATGCCCAAATTCAAATTCGCATATGAACAAAAGATGAACGACCATCTACAAGCAATGGGTATAAAACGTGCCTTTACTCAATCTGCTGAATTGCCTAATTTATTTACAGATTCGATGAGCCTAATGGTGTCGAATGTAACCCAAAAAGCATTTATTCAAGTTGATGAGATGGGTGGAGAAGCCGCTGCCGTTACATCAATTACTGTGGGCGTTACTTCAGTTGGACCAGGATTTACTATTGTTAATCGTCCTTTTGTTTTTGTCATCCGAGAAAAGAATAGCAACGCCATTTTATTTATCGGGAAAGTGCATCAACCAGTGTTTTAGTCAAAAGAAGCGCTATCGGTTGATGGATAGTTTATAACCCATTTTGGGAATGGTTTGAATAGACACAGTAGGATCGCCACTCAATTTGTTTCGAAGAGCAAATAAAATGTTGTATAATGACGCTTCTCTAAGCTGAACTTCTTTTTCGCCCCAGACATCTTCTAAAATTTCTTTTTTAGAGACTACTCTATCTAAATTTTTACAGAGATAAGCTAGAACCTCGCTTTCATTCTTCTGTAAATATATTGTGTCAATGTTTTGCAAGGTTTGCTCGGTTGGTGAGAAAACATAGTTAGCTAGCTGTATAGTGTCAGATCTATCTTGTTTTGCTTTCTCAATATCTTCATAGCGAGATAGGAGTGCTGTTATTCGTAGTCCTAACTCTCTGATACTGTATGGCTTTTTTAGGTAATCAACATTTCCTACCTTAAAGCCTTCTTGTAGGTCTTCAAATTGTGCCCGGGAAGTTGTGAAAATTATTGGAATATCGCTTATTTTTCTAATCTCTTTGCTGACATCAAACCCAGTCATAACTCCTTTGAGGTTAACATCAAGAAGAACTATGTTTGGTTGATGATATGCAAATGCACCTACGGCATCCTCACCTCTCGTAAAGTGAAATACTTCAAATCCATCGCTTTCTAGCCCATCTGTAAGCATAAAAGCTAAGTTATCATCGTCTTCAATTAATAATATTTTGTTCATAAGGTTTACTGATAAGCTGGTAAAAAGACTCTAAATTCACTTCCTTTAGTTAATTCACTAACGACTTCTATTCGTCCGGCGTGTTTTTCTATCACGGCTTTCACGTAGCTAAGTCCAATGCCAAAGCCAGATGGCGCTCCAGGTGCCGAATTTATTCGAGTATATTTTTCAAAAACACAATCGATTTTATCTGGTGCAATCCCAATTCCATTGTCTTTGACGCAAAGTAACAAATCTTTTTTCAATTGTTGAATAGTGATTGTGATTTGAACTGATTCTTTAGAATATTTGATTGCATTGTCAATCAAATTGGCTATAGTTTGTCTAATATGATCTTTATCAGCTTTCACCATAACGTTTTGAACAGAGTTCTCGAATTGAATTGAAACTGTTTTTTCGGCGACATCAGTGAATTTTTCTTTTAAATTGGTAATTAATTCAATCAAATCGAATTCGGTATAATTCAACCTGAAAACGCCCTCTTCTGCCATCGAAAGAGTCATTATCATCCCTATTTTTTCTGACATATCTCGAGTAGCCTCTTTCGAAATAGCCAAATAGCGTTCTTTTTTCAGTTTGTTTCCGTCAATCGAAGGTCTAGATAAAGCATCTAAAGCCATGTATAGTTGAGCAACAGGGCGTTTCAATTCATGAGCTGTGTGTCCAAAAAAGTCATTCTTCACTGCTATAAGCTGTTTCTGACGCGATAAAGTAAGAAATAAAAACCAAAGGCCATATAAACAAATCAATGACAGAATAAGTGAACCAGCGAGAAGGCTACCCATGCGTTTGAAAATGTTAGTCATTGGGTTTAATAATACAAGTTGAAGCGACTTTTGTTTGTTGAAATCAAGAGGCAGATACTTCGATTTGAGTAGGAATCGTGAATTCTCGAATGTCTTCTTTGAGCTCTCAATTATTTTGTCGGTTTGTGGGTTAACTATACAAACAACAAAGTCAGAAACAATACTTCTTGTTTTCAATACCTCAGCTGTCACACTGTCTAAATTCCGAATATTTAAGGGCCTCTTCTTGCTTATTTCTGCTTCAATTGCTCTATTCATCAACTCAATTGCATCGTTTTTGTCAATGCTCATATTATCAAAATTGTATACACTAGTATTCTCATCGGAAGGCGGCGGAATGATAATATTATTGTTCCCAGTTTGACTTTTTTGTGATTTGTCTCGAAGATTTAATTCGATATGATAAGCATCGTCAATCACTGCGTTTACTTCTCTTCTCAGGGAATCTTCGGTCACACGAAAGTGATCATACACAATATATGCTTGGGCGACTATCACTAGAAGTAGGCATACAATAGATAAATATGTTACAATTTTAGTTTTCATAATAGCTGATTTTTTTCGAAATCCAGAAAATAAGCCTTGTGATAGTTGAAAAAATCATATTCAGATGAAGCAAAAGTAGCAAATCTTAGAAATCTAGAATGAAAAAAAGGCTTTAATTATTTATATAAGTTTGAATTGTCAGATTATTAATATGCAAATATCTTATAATTAGATAGATATCTATATTTTTCAGGGCTGATATATGTTTTAAAATAGTAGAACAACCATATATTATCCAAAGTTCGGAATATATAGAAGAATCTGCATTATTGATATACTTCCAAGGCTGTTCAATCAAGCAATTATTAATTGGTCAAAATGCTTTTATTGATTGAGAATGATTGATTCTTTAACAATTTGAATATAAAACGTATTTGATAGTTGAAAATCAAGGCATTGAGGTTATGTTATTCTTGGTTAAACTAAACGGAATAAATCGAAAAATCAAGATTTTAGCTAAAATATCAATTTATTTGCCTTAAAAAGTTAGCTATTTCGATGAGCTATTTCAGGCGGATTATATTATATATACATCTAAAATACAGCGTATTAAGTATTATTGTATAAAGTAAAGGTTGGGTTTCGTTAGAAAAAAATGAGAAAAAAATGAGATTTTAATTAATGTCATTGAGTCGTTTATACTTTAATATTGCATCATCAATCAATTTTATTTATAATCAAAATAAACTTACAATTATGAAAGCAATGAAGAATGAATCAGCCAAAATGCAAGAAATGACATTTGCAGAAATGAAAGAAATCAATGGTGGCCAATGGATAACTGTTATTATTGATGGAAAGAAAACGACTTTTTGGCTTCAATAGTAACAAAATGTATCAAATTAAGCTATAGTCTTTATTAATGTTCATTGTAACTAAACAAATTAAACTTACAATTATGAAAGCAATGAAGAATGAATCAGCCAAAATGCAAGAAATG
>JBAXGL010000098.1:0-9667 GCA_037139375.1 Bacteroidales bacterium
AAGTCGACCAAGACAATGCGATCGTGCATCTCTTGATCGATGTTTTCGACCGTCAATTGCAGAATGTTTTGGTGTGCAGGTGTGTTGTTGGCTTTGCTTAGGCTCGCTTTAGCCGAATAGTAGAAAAATGCTAGAACCGCTATAGCTAAGATAATTGCAATCAGGGAAGTTGTCATAATTCTTAATCTGTTTGATAGATGAGACAATAAACGTAATCAAATCTTGTATTGAACGTTTCCTTTAGGTCAGGCTGTTAAGCATTGCGATTATTCGTCGAGTGTTTTGTTCATCGTCAACGCTCTTATTGCTCGCTGGTTTCGACTGCCTTACCAAGCAATACCTCTTCGATGGCTTTCTTGAACGTCGCTTTGGGCAATGCCCCGGCTGCGAGTTGAGGACTTCCGCCCATCGGACAAAACAGAATGCTAGGGATACTGCGTATGCTAAATACACCAGCCAACTCCTGCTCTTCTTCGGTGTTGATCTTGTAGATGTCAATCTGATCGGCATATTCTACCGAAAGTTCTTCCAATATTGGGGCAACCATTTTGCAAGGTGAGCACCAGTTGGCATAGAAGTCGATGATACAAGGCTTGTCGCCGAGGAATTTCCATTCCGTAGGATTCAGTTCGTAGTTAGCTACTTTTTTCAGAAAATCGTCTTTGGTGAGATGTGATGTTGCCATTTTATTTTGTTTTTAGAATTTTGTTGCGAATACGTCATTTGTAAATGACGATGCAAAGATAAAAGGTTTTTTGATTTATTATTATAGTATCACTATTAAATTAGTATAATATCACCATATTTGATGTAAATGCCCTGATGTGTATGCCATAAATCAAACTGACTTGTTGGAAATACCTAGCACAATCCGCACCGCACATCCAAAAGATGTTGGAGGCATGTTGCAATGTTATCACCATTCTTCCAATGGTCGTAGGAGGCTTTATGTCGTGATTGAACAATACTTCCAACGGTCGTTGGAACGTCTTTGCACGTCCTACATCATACTTCCAACGGTTGTTGGAACGACTCTGCACAAGCTGCACTATGCTTCCAACGGCCGTTGGAAGGACTTCGTAGATACTGCACTAATGTTTTAACGGTCGTTGGAACAGTATGGTAGATACTGCATTGGTGTTTTAACACTTGTTGGAACGTCTCTGCACGTCCTGCAATGTACTTCCAACAGTCGTTGGAAACACGTTGCAACGCTGGAAACATTCCTCCAACAGCCGTTGGAAGAGCTTGTCAAGTTGAGCGGAGCGTATCTTTTCTCGAAATGAGATCAAGGATAGTTTACACAATCAGTTATTTCGCAAGTGCGTACATGACAAGTCAAATCAGTTGTAAATTTCATTTTCTTCATTTATTGTTTAAGATATTTTCTTACATTTGCGAGAGAAACTAAAATTGAGTTGATAAGTAAACATGGTTAATCAATCAATTATAGAAACAGCCGAACGGTTTGCACAGCAAATACCGGCAGACTTGATGCTTAAGAAGGTCTATCTGTTTGGTTCGTTTGCCAAAGGCAATGAAACCGAAGAGAGCGACATTGATATTGCTGTGGTATTGGGAAATATGACGAACTTTTTCGATACCCAAATGCAATTGATGCGAATCAGACGGAAAATTGATTTGCGTATAGAACCACATCCCATAAGCGATGCAGATTTTATTGGAACAAACCCATTTGCATACGAAATACTCAGGACAGGGATAGAGCTTCCACTTAATAATCAAATCGCCAGTGAGCAAACGATAGAGTTTAAGAGTTTAAGAGTAGACAAGTAGACGAGTAAACAAGTAAACGCTCGCCTGACAGCGTGAGCAACTCCTTTTGGCGCAAGTTTAACGAAGTGAAACTGACTATAAGTGGGGGATGATTCTCGAAACAAAAAGTCAACCTATATCGAAAACATAGATCAACAATGGTTTTAGGAATTCGCAAGGCAGAATATATTGCCGATTTCAAGATAAAACTTGAATTCAATAACGGTGAAACTTGGACGGTCGATTTAGAAAATGAATTGAACGGAACTGTTTTTCTTCCTTTGCGCGATAAATCCTATTTTAAGCAATTCTCGGTAGTGTTCGACACGATTGAATGGGAAAACGGTGCAGACTTTGATCCCGAATACCTCTTTGAAATTGGAAAAATTCAAAGTCAATCAGTAAGTGAACAAGCGATAGCTTATAAAAATACACAACCCGTAAAAGAAAACATGAGCACCGAAGAATTAAAGTTGCAGATACATCGTCAGATTGATACGCTCGATGCACCCAAAGTAAAAGAGCTATACGGATTGATGCTGAATTACATAAACAGCAAAAAGGAGACGACCGAATGGCTGGGAGTGAGTGAATTCGAACAGCAAGGCATTGAAGAGGCTATTCGGGAGATGAACGAAGGCAAAGGCATCAGCCACGAGCAGGTGATGTCGAAGTTAAAAACAAGATATAGAAATGCCTAAAGCCGTTCTTTGGTCACCACTTTCGGTGACTGATGTCGAAACTATATTGAATTATCTATTTGAAAACTGGAATAAGCAGGTAGCCGAAAATTTCACGAATCAACTAGATCATATACTGTCTCAAATTGCGAAGCGACCCAAACTGTTTCCGTTGGCCAACAAAAAACAGAAGGTGCGGAAATGTGTAGTAAATAAACAAAACACCCTTTTTTATAGGGAAAGTAAAGATGCAATTGAATTATTGCGTATTTTTGATACAAGACAACATCCAAAGAAATTAAAATTATAAAACAACCTAAAATTGTAAATAAACGAATTGTAAATAAATAACATAATATAGCATTCTGCTATTGTTCGCACACCCCAGAAACCTAGGAAATTTCTATTTAGCGAACACACAAGAATGGAGTAATAAGCAAAATGCTCATGCCAAACGGCGTGGGCTTTTGACTTATCATTCTTGTGTGGCCTTTCCTAGGGGCTTGGGGTGTGGATAAGGCTTAGTCCACGCTTCTTTTTTTGTGGATAAGTCGAATCGGGAGCAGTTGCAGGGATGCAACAAAACCCTAACAAATGAAAATAATTCATCGCATTGATTCTTTCCTCGAATTACTCTTTCCATCTATTGATATACACAATCAGAATGAAGTAATTGACACGTTTACGAAATATTATACCTACTCATCGTACAAACCTAACGTGGTTATAGATGGCGAATGGGTGTTAGTTGATATTGATACTTCAAAAATCATCGCACAGGAAAAGGAGTTTAATCGTGTAGTTGCATTCTGCGAAAAAGGGCAATTTCGAGAAGCAAAACCTATTCTTCAAAATCTTATAAAGCAAAATCCAACACATTCGGATTCGTACCGTATCATGGGGCAAATACTTTCTGACGAAGGCAACCAAGATGAGGCTGTCGACTATCTGATAGATGCATTGCGTTGGGATGCTAAAAATGGATGGGCTTTACTGATGATGGGTAATATTTTTGCTAAGTTCAAAGATGATGTGCCAACAGCTATGAAATACTACGACCAGGCATTGGTTGTGAATCCAAATGACAATATTACAATGAATAATATTGGAGCAAATCTAATGCAACAAGGTAAATTAGATGAAGCTACAAAATATTTCATCGAAGCCCTGAAGATTAATGATCAATACCCCAATACACACTATGCATTGGGATTGATAGCTGAAATGCAAAATGATTTGCATTCTGCTTTTTTTAGTGCTATTAAGGCATTGAAAATTTGTGATATTAAAAACTCACTTTTTAAAAATGCATTATCATTAGTCGTTAGTATCTCTAACAGAATTACTTCACAGGACGATGAAGCTAAAAGAATATATAGAAAATTTAGACATCAACTTGAATTTGAAGGTGGTGTTGAGATTGAAATTATAGAATCGAAAGAAATCAAAACTGCAGCAAGATTTCAATTCGCTGAAAATTATAATAGAGAAAAGCATCGTGTTTTGTTTAACCCAGAATATAAATGTATCCCACATTTAATTATGCATGAGTTAATGCATTACAGATATGTTTTAGATGCGAGAAAATCAAATGCCAATCATATCTTTTTTTCAAATAGCGAACATAAGAATCTTTTTATTGCATCAATTAAGGCATCAATTGACAAGTTAAAGAAAAAAGGGCTTTCGGATGAGATTATTGCCGATTTTGTAAATGGGATGTTTGATGGTATTAATACTCAAATCTTCAATGCTCCAATTGATTTATTTATTGAAGCAGATCTACATGAACAATTTAGTGAGTTACGACCATTTCAATTCCTATCTCTTTATCGATTTGTAAATGAAGGTTTAGATTCGGTGACTAATTCAAATATAGTAGAGCTATCACCAAAAGAGGTATTAATGGCCAATAAGGTGTTGAATATTGTAACCGCTATGCAACTTAAAGAATTGTATGGACTCGATTTGATAAATGAATTTAAAGCTACAAAATCAGAAATCGAGTTGGCTAAAGAATTATATACTGAATTTCAAGAATATAAAATAGATCGCAAAGCTGGCGAAGAATATGAATTAATTAGACATTGGGCTCAAGACCTGAAATTAGATAAATATTCAACTGTTGAACTTGAATCTAAATTCCGTAAAAAAACTGACTTCGATTCATTGCTGACCAATATTGAAAATGATCCATTTGGAGTAGAAGAGCCCGACCCAGCCAAAGAGCGTGAAATGAACCAATTTCTCGAATCACAAAAAGAGATTGGTCTTAATATGGCAGTTGTTGTATACATGATAGACGCAATGCGTTTTTTTAAAGATAAGACAAAAGAATCGGTGAAGCAAATTGCGATGGAAATCGCCATGCAGGGCACTCAAGGTTATAATCCAGAAGGAAAGCAATATCAACTCAAAACAATCCCTGATAAAATATTTTCTGGCTATCAGATTTTAGCATATTACTATGTGAGTTGGGCAATAGCCATACCAGATATGCTTTCACAATTGCAGTTGCCATTTGATGAAGAATACCAATTGGCTTTAACTATAAACCAAAAATAGGTTATGTTAAGAGAAATGTTTCCTAATAGCCTTGTTGGTGCAGAAATGTATGGCGGTTTTATGCAGCGTGCAAATCTGTTTTGTAAGATATTTGAGGCAGAAAATTCATTTGATCTAGTATTGAATAAGATAAATGATTTTCTCGATAATAATGGATATGATATTGCAAAATCTGATGATTTTGACGATTCTCAGACATTCCAAAAATTTCCAGTTACAATAAGTCCCGATATTCATTCGACAAACTATTTTCTCTACATCGAGAGAGATTATGTGGCTAAATCGCAGACAGATTTCTTAATTCATGAATTAGTAGAATTCCGCGATGTTCGGGATTGGGCTCAATTCCATAATTCAAAGGATCTCGCTATTGCTCTAAGTATCGAATCAAATGAACTTCTTGAGCAATTCTTGTGGAAAAAACCCGAAGATGCTAAACGTGAAAAACTAGAGGAAGAATTGGCAGATGTATTTGCTTATGCTTTACTTCTATCTGACCGTTTGGGATTAAATGTGGAAGATATTTTATTGAGAAAAATACAGCGAAACGCAGAAAAATATCCTGTAGAAAAAGCTAAGGGAACTGCTAAAAAATATAATGAATTATGACAGAACAGGTAATGATTTATGAAGTAAAAAGTGCGGCTTCATCAAATGCAAAAGAGCTTTTCAGTGATGATTCCAAATACTTTTACTGGAATGAAACCAAATTTAAAAATTTAAATTTAGGTGACTTCGTCTTTGTTATTAATAGGACTGATCGTTGGGTTTTATTGACTAAGCTTGACAAAATTGACATTCCAACATCTGAAAGGGTCGACAAAACAATATTCAGCGATATAGGAAAAGATTTTACTGTTAGTGGTAAGTGGAACAAGTTTATACGATTGGTGATTCTGAATAATTTATTAATACCAAATGATTGGCCGTGGCAAAGTTTAGGCAGTAGTGAGACGACATATTTAAATGGTCCACGAATTGGATTAGATAGCTCTGAAAACAGATTAAAGAACATCAGTCAGTTATTGCAATTATCTCGAGATGAAATAATATCACAGATACTAGAAAATTGCAGACTTAACTTCAATGGAAGCACAACTAAGCCTACTTCAATCAAAGCGATTGAAAAACCCAAAGAAAACAATCAAGATGATATGAATATACAAACAGCCATAAAAACAAAACCTTTTATTCTTTTAGCAGGAATATCGGGAACTGGAAAATCAAGATTGGTCAGAACTCTTGCCTACAAAACTTGTAGTAAGGATGAGCTAAGAAATGACCCCAAAAAGCCAGGCAATTTTGAATTAATTCCTGTTAGACCCAACTGGCACGATTCTTCTGAATTAATGGGATACGTTAGCAGAATTAATGGCGAAAAATATATCACTACTGCTTTTTTGAAATTCATTGCCAAAGCATGGAAACATACAGATGTGCCATTTTTCCTTTGCCTTGACGAAATGAATCTTGCCCCGGTGGAGCAATACTTTGCAGAATATCTGAGCATCATTGAGACACGACAAGTTAAAAATGACGAGCTAGTTACCGATTTTATTATTTCAAAAGAAGGTTTTGAGAATCAAAAGCTTTATACCCAGTTATTAACGGATTTAGAACTTAGCGAAAGTGAGTTTTCTGAAGGAATTAGTATACCAAACAATCTTATCGTCATTGGAACTGTAAATATGGATGAAACAACGCATTCGTTTAGCAGAAAAGTTCTTGATAGAGCAATGACTTTTGAAATGAACAATGTTGACCTTGCTGAAGGTTTGGAAATAACTAAAAATGACTGGAGTTATCCCGAATCATATATTTCTAAAAACGAAATAATTGGCAAATATACTTCAGGTGCTGAAGTGTATTCTCAGACTTTTAATGAGAAGGATGAAGTAATAGGTTTCCTAAAGAAAATAAATAATGAACTAGACGGAACTCCCTTTAAAATTGCATACAGAGTTAGAGATGAATTCTTGATTTATTGTTTCTATGCTAGTCAGAATCCAAGAGCTAATTGGTTGACAATTGCTTTAGACGAAATGACTAGTATGAAAATTTTGTCAAGAATCGAAGGAGATGAAACAAAAACTGGAAAGGTTTTGGAAAATTTGCAAAAAATAATAACCGCAGACTTCAAAAAGTCAAATGGAAAGATTAAAGAAATGGAGACTCGTCTTCGGTCAAACGGTTATACTTCATTCTGGTCATAATGCAAATTTTAAAAGTAGATCATACAGACTTCACTATGGTTATTGAATGCAATAACCTTGAATCTACTTTTAATAAAGCGAGTAAAAGGCAATCTCAAATATTAAATGCCACATCCTATTCAGTTAATGAAGGCGAAATTTCCATTTTCAATTTCGAATCACAAAAACTTGAGAAACTAATCGATAGTAAAACCTATCCTTTAATCTTTGAGAACAAAGACTATTTTATTGGTATTACCTTCAAAGAAAAAACAACTATAAAATCACCTTACATTTATTCTAAACTCCAAGAAATAGAAGAGAAATTTTTCTATCGGGAAGACCTTGGCTTTTTAGCGGGAACAATAAACTTTGGTAATGATCTAGGCAAAAGCAACCTTATATTAAGATTTACAAAAGATATTTTCTTTCATGAAATCAATCTTGAGTTTGAAGTTTTCCCAACAAAACTCAACTACAGAAGCGATTATGAAAAAATTGTCTCCGATATTGAAAAAGAGTATCCCTACCTAGTTCTTGACTTCTTAAGAAAAACCTACACATCATTTAAAACAGGAAACACACCAAATACAGACTTGATTTGGTGGCAAGTATTTGGCGGTCTTTATGCAGATTTTCTCCATTCATCAAAGTTTATTTTAAACAAACCTCATAGCCGAATAATTAGGCAAACAAAGTATGTAAAGGCTGATAGAATTCAGAAATGGTCTTCAACTTTAGAAGAAGAGTATTCTCAGTTCAGCCAATTTCCTAACAAGAATTACCGTTCAGAGTATAAAACGTTAAGCACAAATACTTCCGAAAATCGCTTTTTTAAGCATGCAGTATATCAAACTCTAAGACGATATAAAAAGGTTAAATCATTTATAGAAAGACGTTTTTCAAATTCAATAACAGAGAACTTCAAATCTGAACTCTCCAATATAGAAAAACAACTTGAAATAATTTCAGCAAATCCTTTTTTCAGAACTGTAGACGATTTTCAAGGCATCAAGCAAGAATCACTTGTTTTGCAAAAGGCAACAGGTTACAGTACCATCTATAAATCATGGATAATGCTGAACAGTGGACTGAAGTTTTTAGATGGTATTCAGAAAATTGAACTTAAAAACATCGCTGACTTATATCAAATTTGGTGTTTTCTCGAAATAAAAAATGTTTTACAAAATCTATTAGAGAAGGAAACTCCAGATGATGTTGATTTAGCAGAGATTCAAGTTGATGATTTCGTTTTTAAAATTGAACGTGGTGTAAAATCTAAAGTCTCTTTCTTCAGTAAAGACGGAGAGATAATAGACTTGTTTCATGACTTTTCATATAATACTTCAGATTCACAAAATGCAAAATCATTTACTGTAAATCAACGACCCGACATTGTTCTAAGAATAACAAAGAATGATTTGAAGGATAACTATGTTCTCACCTATTTGTATGATGCAAAATACCGACTTGCATCAGACGACAAAGAAGGTTCTCCTGATTTACCCACTGAGGACTCTATAAATCAAATGCACAGATATAGAGATGCCATTTATTACGTAAACAAGAGTAAATTAAAACCCGAAAAAGAAGTAATTGGTGCATACATACTTTTCCCTGGTTCAGGAGAATTAGAATCCATCAAAAAACTAGACTATTACAAATCAATTGAGTCAGTAAATATTGGTGCCTTTCCACTAAGACCAAATGACTATACAAGTAAAGTTCTTTTAGAAGACCATTTAAAAACAATAATTGGATTAGATACTGAATCAGTTTTGAATGATGTTTCGCCTCAAAAAGAAAGTTCTTACGAATCTCATAATCCATATGTATTAATTGGTTTCATCCCTACAGAAATCCATGCTTCATGTTTTGAGAACGCAGAAAGTCCTTTTTATTTTTCTGGTAATAAAAAACCTACGAGGTTTGGATTCCATAATTTGAGATATTTTGCTCCATATATTAAAGGCAAAGGGATTAAAGAGTATTATGAAATACTTGATTATGAGTTAATTGACAGGAATATAATTTTCAACTCGCATCATCCACTATACAAAGATGAAAGTGGAGAACGTCTTGTAATTAGGTTAGGCAAAATGGTTCAAGTTGCACAAGGTGAGTTTATTAAAATATCTGATGGCTCAATAGGTCAAATTCCTTATCGTTATACAAATCTGAGAAGTATAAGAACGCCAATGAATAATAAAATTGAAGTTCTAAAGGTGAGCTTGTGATTTTAGAAAAATCGATAAAACAAAAAGATTATTTAGAACTAATACTTATTTACACAAAATAAAAACGACCTACAAGTTAATGTAAGTCGTTGTTATTCAGTAGTCGGGGTGAGAAGATTCGAACTTCCGACCACCCGCCTGCCGTTTGGCGTAGCGTCCTCGCCATAGCCGTCAAGCTAAGAAAAAAGTGTTAGTATATATGGGGGTTACTCAAACT
>JBAXGL010000099.1:0-9644 GCA_037139375.1 Bacteroidales bacterium
AACCGCTTTTGAAGCCTAATTCATTAGGACTCTTTGCGGATAAGCATTTAATCTTTTTACCCTCTTGAAGCGCTTCTTGCAGTTGCTTGCTGCCTTCGGTAATGGCTTCTACCACGCCGGCTACTTGTTGAAATTGCTTGATATTGTTGCGAATCTGTGCGTCCAGCACACGTCGGTCGGTTACCACTACCACTGTATCGAATAGTGTTTTCTTTCCTTGTTTGTCGTGTAGCCCTACCAATTGATGAGCCAACCACGCTATAGAATTCGATTTACCCGAACCCGCAGAGTGTTGAATCAGGTATTTTTGCCCGGCACCTTTTTCTTGTGCATCGGCTAGCAGATTGCGCACAGCAAGCAACTGATGAAAACGAGGGAAAATGAATTTCTTTTCCTTTTTCGTTTTTACATTTCCTTTCTCGTCCAGATACTCTTTTTCTTCAGTAATCAGTTGGCAGAAGTTTTGTGTAATGTCCGTCAGATTCCGTTTGGTCAATATCTCTTTCCAAAGATAGTCGGTCTTAATGCCCTCATTCGGAGGGTTACCGGCTCCATTGTTATGCCCTTTGTTGAAAGGGAGGAAGTACGATTTCTCTTTTTTGAGTTGCGTGCACATCCATATTTCTTCGGTATCAACTGCAAAATTTACAATCAATCGACCCAATCGAAACAACTCTTCGTTGGGATCGCGCGCCTCCTTGTATTGCTTTATGGCGTGTTTTACATTTTGCTTGGTCAGCTCGTTTTTCAGTTCAAAGGATACCACCGGAATACCATTGATAAAAATGACCATATCCAGCGACTTTTTGTCTTTTGGCGAGAAATAGACCTGACGCATCACCGAAAACAGGTTGGCTTCATACAGCGCATTGGCATCCACATTGTAGGTAGATACAGGTTTGTTGTAAAATAAATGTAATTTGGTGTCCGTAAACCCGTCAGTGATCCCCTTGCGCAATACTTCGATAATTCCTTTCGCCTGTATTTGGTCGTTAAGGCGTTTCAATATCTTTTGCTCATACAGCCCTTTATGATAGGTTTTGAGCTTGGCAACTGCTTTGGGTTGTGTAGCTTCCAGAAACTGAAACAGCAATTCTCGATCCACACAGTTTACATTGTCGTAGGTTGTATTCAGTCGAAGCAGATATTGGTTTTCATCTACCAAATAATTGGCAATATGTGCCTCAAGACCTTTTTCGGTGGTGTCTGTTTGTTTGGTCATATAGTATTTTGCTTTATTAGAATATTTTTGACTTCTACTATAAGAATCTCAATTTGCTCACATACTAGATTTACATTTTCTAATATAGAATATTCTAAATCATCGTCGGAATAAATCATATTACTTGATTTAGTTACTCGACCATTTTCTGTTTTAATCCATCCATTTTCAAGAAAGATTGACAGTTTTTCTGATGATAGTTTTTCATCTCTATGGAATAAATTAAAAGACCAATTTTTGTTTACATAAGTTATATCAATTGCGTAACATTTATCTTTAGGGATTAAATTGCCATTTTCATAATTGAAGTTTAGGACACAACAATTGTGTTCGTAAATCCACATCTTCCATTTTTCAAAATGAGCTTTAACCAAGACGCATTGTATTTCAGCCGCTTTTGATGCTTTAACACTATCCAAAAGAATTATTCGAGTTGGGTTTTCCCATAAAACCTTCTTCTTCCCACAATATTTTAAAACAAATGATTTTTTAATAAATGGCTCTCTCCAATCCTTTAACTTGAACTGTTCTCTAAGATTTCTATAATATTGTTTATAATCAAATTGGTGATTTCCTTTTTGTAGTTTTAAGGCTTTTAAAAATTTGATTATTATTAATTCATCTTGCTCATTCTTAGGCCTATATCCATATAATAGTTTGCGCCATTCTTCATCATCGTTAAGAAAAGTATATCTTTCAATTTTATTCCCAAAATGCCAACTTTCAGAATTCTCGTAATACAGATAATTTCCTACAGTCAACATTGCTCTTCTCAATATATCATCATTCCGGAACATGTAAATTCCCTCTTTGAATATAATGTAATAATCATTCAGCAGTTGAATGTCAAATTCAGTATAAACACCATTAACTGTATCATACTTTATTTCATCATTGAGACACTCAAATAACACATTAATGTTTCCTTCCAAAAAAGAAGATAGATCCTTGTCCAAAGTAACTTTCCAAACAAACTCTTCTAAATCTGCTCGCAGTGAATTAGGTTTAGAATACTCAACTAATTTATATTTTTCTGAATCAGTTAATACACCTTTAAATTTGTCGTATTCTAAAAAGCTAATAATATCAGTTTTTGATGAATCACATAGATTCTTTACTAGCTCTAAAGCAACAATTGTATAGTTGTCTGGATTTTTCTTTACGCTTTCAAAATATTTCAGATTGAAAAGAAAATACGACAATCTTTTTAAATCAAGTATCTTTTGTATTTCACTTTCCCATTTCCCATTTTCAGCAAGAAATATCAAAGGGAGCAGCTGGATATAGTCGATTACAGAAATTTTATCCGATAGCCAATTCAGATTCAAATTAAGTTCATCAGCCCATTTATAAATATCCATCAGCCCTTTAAAAACAGTTTCAATGGAGTCAGCTTTTAGCTGTGATGTTTGATATTTAAATAAAAGCTCTTTTTGCTCTTTAGTGCGTTGTGGGTTTTGGTGTATGTAATTCTCTTTTGCTTCTCTTAGAGATTGCTCTGGTTTAGTTCTTATAATTTCTGGGTTCTCTTGATTACAAATATGAATTATACTAGCCCATTTTAGAAATTCCTCAAAGCCTTTATCCGCATTTTCATTTTCTAATTTCTTTGACCAAAAGAAATTCTGCCAATCTTCCCATTTCCGACCAACTACCTTTTTCTGCACATCAGAACTTTGCGTATTTATTATTTCAGCTCTTATAATCTCCTGATATGATAAGCTCTCTCCACGACTATTCATGTAGATGTATAGCGATTCGCCTTGTTCACTTAAATGTGTGTCAAAATAATTTAACTCTACATAGTTTTCTATATAATCAAGAAAATCGTTAAGTTCGTCTATTTGATTTAGAAATTGGCTAATAGTATCATAATTGATAAGAATATTTCTTACAGTCTCATCTTTATCATATTCAGACTTATAATACCTGACAGAATCACGAATATGTTTATTGTTATCCAACAACTGATTCTTTACAAATTCCAAAAGGAAATCATGAGATGCTTCTCGAACCTTGTAATCAACCTTTAGTTTTTCTGAATTGAAATAAAGTGTTTTAAATTCATCTTTCTTATCTGCTAATCTACAATATACTGCCAACAACAACAAATAAAGTGTTGTCATTCTTTGTTGACCATCAATCAAAAAGAATTTTCCGGCAAAATCTCTATCGTGATAAGCATAGATAAACCCAATTTTGAGATTGTATTTTAACTTTTGATATTCCTGTTGTAGATATTCTACTACACTTGCTTGGTTAATAGTTTCACCTTGTGCTTTTATTTCTAAAGTCGTCTTTTCCTTCTTTTTAAAATTATGAATAATAGATTCCAAAAGCTTATTCACGTTATCACTTTTCCAAACATAATCTCTCTGAATTTCAGGAATTATTATTTGCTCAATTTCATTATGAGTAAGCAAATCTTTTAAACTATATCTTCCTGTTTTCATATTGATAATTTCTTTTGGATTTCTAAAACTCTATGTATAATAAATTTGCAATGAGCTTTAATGTCATTATCTGACCACATTGTCAAGGTTAAATCAAAAGCGACCTCATTTACCATCTCTTTTGGTAAGGGTAGCATTTTTGAAAAAATATCAATTGTGTGTCTAGGTACAAAGTATCCTTGATTTAACTTTGATAAGAGTATCCTTCTTTTTGTATTGAAAAAACCATTACTTAGTGCTGAATTAACACCTCCGGAAAGTAATGCCATATTACCAAGATTATTTTCTTCAATATCATCTACAACATCATTAATTTCATTAACGGCAATTTTATCGTTTAAATAAATTTTGGCAATGGTATTTTCAATGCTTTCTTTCTTAACTTTATCTTCTATTGATGATAGTTTTTTAAGTAATTCACTAAGCCTGCTTACAATCCAATCTTTATCGTCTTTAATATTATATTCTTTCAAATTAGGATTTTGAGGAAAAATATGTTCTAAAGTCCAATTTTCTTTTGAATAAGCATAGAAATTGAAACGCACAAACTGATTTTTGGTTTCAATTTCTTCAGGGAATACACTTAATGCCAATAAAACTCTTTTTATTTCTTTGTCCTTTTTATTGTTATATTTTAATTCTTTAAAACCATCTTCTGAATTTGGAATAGCATTTCTTAATTTCTCTTTCAAGTATAAAATTAAATCACAATTATCCTTGTTTAGTAGTTTTTTTGTTGAAACTAAACCATTGTCAGATGTGATTTGATAATAGTAGCCTAAGTAGTTATGTATATATACATCGTCATACCAGTTCCTAAGGCGCTTATAAGTATGTTTGACTCTTTCAAGACATAAAAGAGAATCTTCTGGTGTTAAAATATGATCATGAAATTCATTAAATAGCTTGTATGTTGTTTCATATTTAGTGCCATCTTTATAAAGTTTTCGAAATGTATCAATTATAACAGAACTTACTTTATGTTTTTCAAATTCAATTAGGCGTAACATATTTTCCATTCCATCTTGTTCTGAGCCAAAAAAGAAAAGAGCAACTTCGGGTTGAGAAAACCAGCTATTCATTTCGTCCCAAGTGCGCCCCATAATAGAACGTTCGTCCATTATTTCTTTAAAATGCTTTGTTCTATGACCCTCTGTTAATGTTCTTGATGCTTTTGTAAGGAGTAAGCCTTTAATCAGATAACTATTCGTTAGGGGAACTTTATTGGCATTAAGGCTAGAGAAAACTTCTTCTGACGAAGTGAACTCATCTTCCTTATTCAATATGATTTTTACATTATGAGCTAAGTATTCTAGGAAACTATCCAATTGTTTTGCTTCATTTCCTTTTAGAATATTAAAAAAATTACGAATACACTTTGCAGCCTCAAACATGTAATATTTATCTTGTTGATGAATGCTAATGGAATCAACATCCTCTAAACACAACAAACTCAATACTTCATCAAAAATTGGTTCATCATATCTGGAATAGGAAAGTAGAAACTTATTTCCTCTTTTAGCCAAATTTTCTGCTTTGAAGAAATGCTCCAATACAGAATAAAGAAGTGTAAGTGTGGTAAGCCTTTGTTGTCCATCAATTAATTCGAAACTATAGCTTCTTTTATCTTCATTAAGTCTTTTTTTTACTGTAATGTATTGTATAAAATACTCATTGTTCGACTTGCTATGCTCTGACTTCAAATAAGCTTCATATAAATCCGTTAGTAGTACTGGAATGTGGTCATAGATGCTTGATGATTTCCACTTATAACCACGTTGATAAGGGCCGATAAAATAGCCATCAACCTTATGATGTTTTAAGCAATCATCAAAAATTTCTTTTATTGAAAATATAAAATTATCCATTTACTATTTTATTCAATTTCGTATTTTTATCAGAATTTTCTTCCTCACTTCCCACCACGTCTCTCATACTCTGCCAGCACCTTTTCCATTATCATTTTGTTAATTTCCTCTTCTTTCATTCTCACTGGCAGAGGTTCGTCGGCGTAGTAAGTGTCTAGGTGAATACGTTCGTAAAGAGACATAAACGACTTTCTATCACTTAGTTCGTGATCTCTTGCATATTCCCACGAAATCATATATGCGTTTACTTTTTCGATGGCAAAGTTTATCATATCTTCATCTTCGGAGATTCCGTGTCTTCTTTTTATATCCACTAGCGCTGATGCGTATTCCTCGGCATACAACTTCGCGTATTCTATGCTTTTGTTGTTGATTAGAGCCTTCTCATAAGAATACGCATAGTCCTCGCAATAGATTCTATGATAATCTTCCGCTTGCAAATCGGCATATTGTTGAGCGTAAATCTCCGTTTTTCCATTTTTTATGAGCTTTCTGTAGGTTTCGGAGTAGGTCGTTGCCTTTGCAAAGATGCAATCTGGATCCTCCATTTCCCGAAACAAATAGAGAAAATATTTTTCGAAAAGTTCGTCGCCTCCCAAGCCTTTACAATAGATGACAAGCTCTTTTTCGGCTTGTTCTGGGTCATTGGCTTTCATGTCGAAATAGGTATGGTAAGCACCTCTTTCAACATCCTCGCAGGTATGAGCCATTTCGTGTGCCCACTTCTCGCCATGTCCTTTATTAATCAAGTCAATAAAAGTGTTCATATACTCTAAGCTGATAGAAAGTGCACTTGCTTGAATAGTGTAGCCCGGCTCTAAATATTCATCGCTATCGTCTTTCATGTCGTGGTAGAGCTCCCCAAAACACAGATTGTAGTAGGCTAAAAAATTAGATAAGTATCTCTTATCAAATTTATTTTCTTCGAATATTGCCAGCAACTCTGTCTCTTTATGAGCCGTTTTTTTGTCGTCAGTCATAGTTTCTTTTTTTAGATTTTAATATTCTTCCTCATTTTCCGCCACCATGTCTGTTTCATAATCGTTTTTAACATTTAATCTTTTTGATATTCATCCATTATATCCATATGAACTTTAATTGATTGCATAACTAATTTCGTTATTGGATTTTTTATCCAACCAAGTAATTTTCTTTCAAAATCAGGAACTGTATTTGATTCGAAAAACTGATTATTAATTGGGTCTTTAGCATATAATGTAGCATATACGGTATATGGTTCTACAATACTACTTTGTCTAAACTCAAATAATCTGTAGGAATAATTTCTAAGCTTTGGCACTGTCAAATAAAATCCATAAACAATTTCTGGATTATTTTCAGTAGTGGTTTCTGTCACAATTCCTTCAATAACGCCGTTAGTGTCATCTCTCAAACTATTAGCAAATTTCAATATAACCTTGTAAACTGTTTCTCTCTTTTCAAGGTCTTCGAATTCCCATATTTTTGTCATAATGTTTAAATTTTTAATGTAAATACAATTGGTAAATGGTCTGAATGTGTTTTGTCAATAAATGAATCTTTATTATTAATCAGAGTGTCTTTCAATAATGGCTTTGTTAAACCTGTTCCACTATCTTTAACTTCGGTTATAATTTTAATTTTATTAATCGGAACATTGTCCATTATTTCAGGTCTTAATAATAAACCATCAATTAAATTCCAATAATATTTTTCTGCATCATCAGCTATCCAATAAAATGAACCTGGTACTGTTTCAGACTTTGTTGAATGGTCATAATCTCCCAATATATTCCACATTGGATTATAAAAATATTTTGCACTATTACCTCTTCCTAAATCACGCTTTCCAAAATGTCTAATTATTTTTTTACTATTAGTTGCATTTAAAAAACTATGGTTATGTAAGGCAATATCGTGCATTCTATAATTTAAGTCCCCAACAAGAACTGTTTTTTCTGATTTTGCAATTATTTCATATTCTTGAATTAATCTGGGAACTTCATAGTTTTTCATACATTGTTCAGTCGTTGATTTACCAAAAAGGCTGTAAAAATGAGCCCCCATTAGAGTAAAAACAGTCTTTCCATTTAGAGTTATAATCGTGCAAATCATTTTATTAAACATATACGATGCAGTATTTTTATAATCTAAGCCAATTTTAGATTTTATAAAAATTCTAACCCATTTTTGTTCTTTATTGGCTAAATAAGCTACTTCAGTGAAATTATTTAATGTTTTGGTAATATCTATTCCGCTAGATTCTTGGAGTACTATGATATGTACTTTGTAATTTTGTACAATGTTTTTTAATAAATCAAAAAAAACAGTTGTTTTATTGTGATTTATGTTGTAGGTCAATATATTAATACTTTTCATAAAATTACTTTTTACTCAATTCCCATTTCATCAATATCCTCAGCCTTCCCATTCTGCTCTACTTCAAAAACTTCTTCGCTTTCTTCTTCCAAAGTATTTGGTATTTCAAAATCCCGCACATCGATCTTACCCGTTACCGCTTCGGCTATCAGGGCGGTTTTGTATTCTTCAACCAAGGCAATTTCTTTTTCGATGGTGGTTATGGTTTGGTTGAGTTTGGCTGTTTCTTTTTCGATATAGCCAACAATTTGAAGTTGTTCTTCAATTGATGGAATTGGTGTGTAGATTGTTTTTAAATCATTGATATTAAATCTGTAAACTTTAACTCCCGTTGCATGCTTTTTTAGTTCATTTGCAAAAATCTTCGATGAATAACATAAATATTTTCCATTCACAACATCATTCTTTGGTCTTAGTAATATCTGTTCTCCACCTAGTAGACCTAAGTCAAGTCTATTGTAAAAAACGGAATGGCCTAAATCTTCGATTGTTTCTGATGTTGAAATAATAATAACATCTCCAAAATCTACTGTTTGGGAATCTTTATAAAACTCATCATTAATATAGAATTGATATTCTTCATTAACTTCATCAACCTTATAAGTCTTTCCATATTGTAAAGCAACAAATTTGCCATTGCTTAGTAATTCATCTTTTTTGAAACTTGAGTTTCCTCTAACAAAATCACACACACCGGAAAGTTTGACAATTTCCCAATGTTCAGGAATATCACCCAACCATTCAATGCCCGAAGGTTTCATTTTGGCGTTGGGGTCTAAGCCTTTCGTAACGGCTTGGTTGATGATAGACGCTTTCTGCTCGTTGAGTAGTTTTATCAATTGTTTTTTCTTGCGAATAAAACGGTCGATTTTGGCGAGTTTGTAATCTATGAAGTTGGCAATAGCGGTTTGTTCTTTCTTAGAGGGGATAGGAAATTGAAAATTTTTGAAATTGTCCGATGGCATTCTCCACCTACCAAATTGAGCTGCTCCCTGACCTTCTGCGTAGAATATTTTCTGCTTATAACATAATTGAAGCAGCCTTAGTAAATACTCTTTGTCTGAATTATGCTCGATTAACGAAAATACACGATAGTCAGGACTAGTAACGCCATCAAATTTTGAAATATCGACATATCCAGTAAGTAAGTCCATGTGATTCATACCAAATTCCCCTGAATAAATTCTTTGATATTTGGAATAATCCATTGCTAGTTGACCTGCACCCGAAGAAATGTCCTTAATTTTTATGCCATTATGGGTAATTGACAATACATCATATCCTAATTCATCTGCAATTCTTTTCTGAATTTGAAATATGTATTTTAATCGCATTGTGTCCCAATGCTCAGGAATATCACCTAGCCACGCAATGCCAGAAGGTTTGTATTTTGTATAGGGTTTGTGGTTATTCATTTTCGTAGAATTTGTCTTTTGCCCAATTGGCAGGGTTGTTGGTGATGTAATGGGTAATGGTGTCGAACGAATTTGCATCGCGTATGATGTGGTCGTAAAATCGCGATTGCCATTCAAATTCCAATCCCAATCGGTTGGCGTGTTTGGTTACCGCCGATTTGTATCCGCCAATAATGGACGAAACGGAATTTTTCCCCTGGTTTTGAAACCGTTGTTGCCCGATTGTTTTCGTTGGGGTGGCGTCGTGGTGGGGTTGGGTTTGGTGGGTTTGGTGGGGTTGTAGAGACAACGCATGCGTTGTCTCTACGTCATGCGTTGTCCCTACATT
>JBAXGL010000100.1:0-9561 GCA_037139375.1 Bacteroidales bacterium
AAACAGGTGCTCTATCTGTTACCCGAAATTGCGCTCACCACCCAATTGACCGACCGCCTACAGCGCGTTTTTGGCAATCGCCTCGGCATCTATCATTCGAAGTTTTCGGACAACGAACGGGTCGAAATCTGGAACAATCTGCTCAAAGATAAGAGCTACGATGTGATACTCGGCGTGCGCTCGTCCGTGTTTCTGCCGTTTCGCGATTTGGGGTTGATCATTGTGGACGAAGAGCACGAAAATACTTACAAACAGCAGGATCCTGCGCCGCGCTACCACGCCCGCAATGCGGCATTGGTTTTGGCTTCGATGCACAAGGCAAAGACGTTGCTCGGCACCGCCACACCGGCTATCGAAACTTACCATCTGGCATTGCAGGGCAAATTCGGTTTGGTGGAGCTTACAGAACGTTACGAAGGACTGCAATTGCCCGAAATTGTCTCTGTTGACATCAAGGAATTGCGCCGAAAGAAGCGGATGAACGGTTCGTTTTCTCCATTGTTAGTCGAGAAAATCGGCGAAGCTTTGAGCCGCAGAGAGCAAGTGATTCTTTTTCAAAACCGACGCGGCTTTGCACCGATGATGGAATGCAAGCAGTGTGCGTGGGTACCGAAGTGCAAGAATTGCGACGTGAGCATGACGTACCACAAATGGATTTCCCAAATCACGTGTCACTACTGCGGATATGTGCAACCCATTCCACGAAGCTGTCCGGCGTGTGGCAGTGTTGCGCTCGAAATGCGTGGCGTGGGCACTGAGCGCATCGAAGACGAAATAAAGGAGCTTTTCCCCGATGTGGCAGTCGGTCGGATGGACCTCGACACTACCCGCTCGCGCAAATCGTATGAGCAGTTGATTCGCGATTTTGAAGCGCAAAAAACGAAGATATTGATTGGCACGCAAATGGTGTCGAAGGGGCTCGATTTTGACAATGTGAGCGTGGTGGGCATTTTGAGCGCCGACACGATGATGAATTTTCCCGATTTTCGTTCGCACGAGCGCGCTTATCAACTGATGGTGCAGGTGAGCGGTCGAGCCGGTCGGAAGAACAAAAGGGGGTTGGTGGTGCTACAATGTTCCGACACGGAACATCCCGTCATTCGCCAAATCACTTCGAGCGACTACAAAGCGCTCTACGAAACGCAACTAGCGGAGCGTCAACTCTTCCGCTATCCGCCGTTTTTTCGTTTGATTTATATTTATATGAAACATAAGAATGAATCGACCCTCAACGACATAGCCAACACAATGGCATCGAAGCTTCGCACCATTTTCGGTGAACGAATTCTGGGCCCAGACAAGCCTCCAGTGGCGCGTATTCAGAACTTTTACATCAAAAAAATAGTGGTGAAAATTGAACAGTCAGCCTCACTGCCAAGGGTTAAAGAGCTGCTTCGCGAGGTGCAAAAAGAGATTTTGGAGACCGATGGTTTTAAGTCGGCTTTTGTCTATTACGATGTAGATCCGATGTAAATTTAATGTGCCAATATACCAATTCGTTAATTAGCTAATGAAAAGAAATCGCATACTCTATTTGATATTGCTCACTGTCGTGATGGTTTCGGGTCTGTTGTCGCGAAAATACGAAACGTTGCTGCCTTCGTGGCTCAACGATTATCTGGGTGATTCGCTATGGGCGGCGATGATTTTCGTCGGTTTTGCTTTTTTGTTTCCTAAGAAAAACAGCAAACGAATTGCTATCATCAGTCTCGCTTTCTGCTACCTAATCGAAATCAGCCAGCTTTATCAGGCTGACTGGATCAACGCTGTTCGCCAAACCACATTGGGAGGTTTGGTGCTCGGTTTTGGATTTTTGTGGAGCGATATTGTGGCTTACACGATAGGAGTTGCAGCGTCTTGGCTACTGGAAATCGCTTTTTTCAATTATTTCAGGAGAAATAACCACTAATCTGCTATTTTTGCAAAACCATTAAAATAAATCTATTAAATGAAATCGGCAACCACGACTAAATATCACGATATAAAACCAACACGCATTCTTTTTGTATGTTTGGGTAATATCTGTCGATCACCAACTGCGGATGGCATTTTGCATCATTTAGTTGAATTAGAAGGATTGCAAGATATAATAACTATTGATTCGGCAGGGACTTATGGCGGTCATGCTGGAGAATTACCTGATTCGCGGATGCGACAACATGCTCGCAAACGCGGATACGAGCTCACACATCACTCACGAAGAGTAATTTCTGCAGACTTCAATCGCTTCGATTTGTTGATAGCTATGGATGATCATAATTTTCAGGATTTAACTTATTTGGCACCCACGATAGAAGGTCAAAAGAAGATTCGTCGAATGACCGATTTTTGCTCAACGATGAAAACAGATCATGTGCCAGACCCCTATTATGAAGGTGCAGCAGGTTTTGAACTTGTGCTCGATATACTCGAAGATGCATGCAACGGGATTTTAAAAGGTATTAAGGAAGGTAGAATATGACAAAAGAAGAAAAGAAAGAAACAAAGCAGCCGAATAAGCAATTCAAAGTCATTCTTATACGTCTATTTATGTTTATGGCAGCAGTTGCCATCATTACCTACTTTTTTCCACGTGAAGGGAAATTTAGGTATCAGTTTCAAGAAGGTAAACCATGGAAATATGGGCTATTGACCGCAGAATTTACTTTCCCTATATATAAATCTGATGTTGAATTAAAGCGAGAGCAAGACAGCGTCTTAAAACTTGTTGAGCCTTATTATGTGTTTAACAATAAAATCATTGACCTGCAAAAAAGCAAACTGAATTCAGATATTGAATCCACTCCTTCAATGCGGAATATTAGCCCCCCTTACCTCAAATTCATCGAATCTAAATTATCTGAAATTTATGCATCCGGTGTTATTTCAACAAAACAAATTGAAGGTCTACAAAAAAGTGGGCAAACAAAGATCAAGGTAATCGAAGGAAATGTGAGTAAAGTACATGAGGTTTCCCGAATTTATACCGTCAAGAGTGCTTATGAATACATCACTTCGAATACGCCCAACTATCTGAATAAAAGCACATTGCTTTCGTGCAATCTGAACAACTATATTGTAGAAAATATGCAATTCGATTCGCAAACTTCGGAGCGTGCGAAACAAGAAGCATTAAGTGTGTTGTCTCTTACCGCTGGCATTGTGCAAGTTGGAGAGCGCATTGTAGACCGAGGAGAAATCATTAATACTGAAACTTACAATATTTTACGTTCATTGAAAATTGAAAATGAACAGCGCTCTGGCACGGTACAACAACAAGGATGGACCATTCTCGGCGAGGTAATTTTGATTTCAAGCCTCTTTGCATTTTTGTTTCTATTCCTCTATATGTTTCGTTACTCTACGTTTGAAAAAGTGAAACTTCTGTTTTTCATACTGATGATGATTACTGGTTTTGCAGTCATTTCAGCTTTGAACGCACAATTTAAGTTCTTCAGCATTTATGTGATTCCGTATGCCATTGTGCCAATTATTGTCAGAACTTTTTTCGATTCACGAACAGCTCTATTTACCAATATAATTACGGTAATGATTTGCTCTTTTATGGCACCGTTTCCTTTCGAGTTTGTATTGCTGCAAATCACTGTCGGTATGACCGCCATTTATAGTCTAAAAGACCTCACTCAACGCTCTCAACTTTTTCAAAGTTCTGTACTGGTAACATTGACTTATTCTCTTGTTTATCTGGGTTTTGCATTGATTCAAGAGGGTGATTTCATGAAGATTAATTGGCATTTGTTTGTCTATTTTCTTGCAAACGGACTATTAATACTTTTTGCATATCCTTTGATTTATATGTTCGAAAAGTTGTTCGGATTCGTTTCGCATGTCACATTAGTAGAGTTATCGAATATCAATTCACCGTTCTTGCGAAAGTTCTCGGAAGAATGCCCAGGCACCTTTCACCACTCGCTTCAAGTGTCAAATCTTGCGGCTGAAGCATCAATGAAAATAAATGCAAATACACAGTTGATAAGAACTGCAGCACTTTACCATGACATTGGTAAAATGGAGAATCCTACTTTTTTTACTGAAAATCAAAAAGGGGTTAATCCTCACGACAAATTAGAGATTGAGCAAAGTGCTCGTGTGATTATTGATCACGTAGAGGCTGGTGCACGTCTGGCTCGAAAAATGGGATTACCTCAACAAATTATTGACTTTATTTACACCCATCAAGGAACTGGAAAGACACGGTTTTTCTACAATTCGTATAAAAATAAATTTCCAGATGAGGAAATTGACGAGAAAATTTTTATGTATCCCGGTCCAAACCCCTTCACAAAAGAGACTGCCATTATGATGATGGCAGATTCTGTGGAAGCAGCTTCGCGTAGCTTGAGCGAATATACTGAAGAGAGCATCACAGAATTAGTTGAGCGCATCATCAATAGCCAAATACAGGATGGCTTGCTGAACAATGCGCCCATTACATTGCTCGATATTGAGACCATTAAAAAACTCTTTATCGAAAAACTGAAAACATTTTATCATACTCGCATCAGTTATCCAGAATTAGAAAACAATACCACGAATAATCGCAAGTAAATGATACGCATTCAAAATATCAAGAAAAGCTTCGGAGAATTGGAGGTGCTGAAAGGCATTGATTTAGAAATAAATAAAGCAGAAGTTGTGGCCATTGTGGGACCAAGCGGTGCAGGGAAGACTACTTTATTGCAAATAATCGGCACTCTCGACAAAGCTGATTCGGGCTCAATCATCATAAACGAGGTCGATGTTTCGAAGTTAAAAGAGAAGGAACTATCCGCTTTCCGTAATCGACACATTGGGTTTGTGTTTCAGTTTCACCAACTGTTGCCCGAATTTACGGCAGTCGAAAACGTCATGATACCTGCGCTGATTGCAAAAAAGAAAAGTAGCGAAGCCGAAAAACGTGCCAAAGAAATTCTCGACTTTCTTAATTTAAGCGAACGCTTCGATCACAAACCAGCTCAATTATCTGGTGGTGAGAAACAACGTGTAGCAGTGGCTCGCGCGCTCATCAACAATCCAGCAGTCATTCTTGCCGACGAACCATCGGGCAGTCTTGACACTCAACACAAAGAGGATTTACACAACCTGTTTTTCGAACTTAGGGAGAAGTTGCAACAGACATTTATCATCGTCACTCACGACCGAGATTTAGCGACGGCTACTGATCGTGTGATTTCGATGAAAGACGGCTTGATAGTACCTTAAACGAAAAGTAAGCAGCGAAAACGCCAACGGTATTTGCCAAAAAATCATCAATATCACCCGATCGTCCTGCAATCCAAAAATGCTGAGCTATTTCCACAAACAGCCCAAACGAAATTGGGATTATTACAGCCCAAATGATTTTGATTTTTCGGTCATTGTATTTTCCGATTTTATGGAGTAGAAAAAGGGTTGCTTTTGTAAGCATAAAATAGAGTCCAGCGTGCACAACTTTATCGATATTTGCAAAGAACAAAAAAGAAAAATCCATTGAACTCGGAAATGGCTTAGACGTGAGACACAAATACGATATCAACAAGTAAACTGATGGGACAAATAGATGGTAATATTTGAGCTTAAATGACTTCATAAAAATATTTTTTTTGTAATATTAATCAGCATAAAATTTCACAGGGTTTTTATATATTTGCAGTTTCAATAATTATTATGCAATATTTATAACTCTATGTGGAAAGAGTATTTTAGTCACACCAAAAGTGAGCGTCGAGCAACCATTGTTCTTATTGTACTTATTCTCGCTGGAGCAATAACCCTTTTCTTTTTGAATGATAACCCTTATGAATCAACAGACCAAATTGCTGAATCTCAATTTCGTAACGACGTAAAGAGATTTGAAGCTTCAGAAAAACACACTTTCAAAAAGTGGCCAAATCATTCTAATTATCCGAAATATCAACCCATCACGACTTCTCTTTTCTCATTCGATCCCAATAGTGCCGACTCCATCACTTTTCTTCGATTAGGACTTAAGCCTTTTATGGCAAAAGCTATCCTAAAATACCGCAATAAAGGTGGCAAATACAGGAAACCCGAAGATTTTTCTAAAGTTCCGTTTATTGATCCACAGTTGTTGTCAAAGTTGTTACCATATATACGTATCAACGAAAAATATATTGCCAAACACGATACATTTCCTACCAAAATGCCTCCATTCGTCAAACAAGAGAAATACGCAGAAGGCACCGTAGTCGATTTGGAAACGGCTGACACGACCGAACTCAAGAAAATTCCTGGAATTGCCTCAGGCATTGCAAAAGCTATCGTTAGTTACCGCTCACGCTTGGGCGGTTTTTACTCTATTCATCAACTAAAAGAACTTAAAAACATCAATGAAGAACAATACACTAAAATTAGCAAATTCCTCAAAATCAGCGAACCAAGAATCACAAAATTAGCAGTCAACAAAGTGGGAATGGAACGATTGATGGCTCACCCATACCTCAATTTCTACCAAGCAAAAGCACTTTTTGAACTTCGAAAGAAGAAAGGTAAAATCACCCGATTAGAAGAATTTTCGCTTTACGATGAGTTTACCGAAAAAGACTTCGAACGGCTAAAATATTACCTCGACTTCAGCTAATAATCACTTTCGTGCCACTCGATTTGCCCAGTTCAGACGCTTGTGTGATAATCACCTCCTTCACCCCTGCATGTAGGGCTTCGAAAGCATTATCGAGCTTCGGAATCATACCACCTTGTATCACACCCTGCTCCACATATTCTTGATAAATGGCAGGTGTAATCTCAGCTATCACACTGTCATCGTCGTTTTCATTGCGCAAAACACCTTTTTTCTCAAAACAATAGATCAACGAAACATCGAAATGCGAAGCCAATGCTTTGGCAGTCTCACCAGCAATAGTATCCGCATTGGTATTGAGCATATTTCCTTGCTTATCGTGTGTAAGTGGTGCCAATACAGGAACAACTTCTTTGTTAATCAAATCGGCAATCAAATCGGCGTTCACCGCTTTCACATCGCCCACAAAGCCATAATCGACCTCATTTACTGGGCGTTTCTCAGAACGAATCAAGTTTAAATCAGCTCCAGTTAATCCCAACGCATTGATATCCAACGCCTGAAGTCGTGCTACAATGGTTTTATTCACCAATCCGGCATACACCATGGTCACGACTTTCAGTGTTTCGGCATCAGTTACGCGACGACCATTCACCATCACACTTTCAATACCTAACTGAGTAGCCACTTTGGTCGCGGATCGACCACCTCCATGAACGAGTAATTTCAATCCTTCTATCTTCGAAAAGTCACATAATAAACTGCGCAAAGAATCCTCTTCTTCCACAATCTTACCTCCTACTTTTACAATTGTCAATTTACGCATAGTCAAAACATTCTAAAACTATTCACACTTGTGAACAGAATATCATTTTATCAGTTATAATGGTGCAAAGATACGATTTTTCAAAGAAAGAGCCGACTTCAACTAACAAGATGTAATGCTATTTTAATACAGTTACTATTTCATTCGCCTATTTTAAAGCTTTGAATTAAAAAATTGTACTTTTGTTGTTTAGCATAAATTTAAACATAAGAGAAGTATGAAAAAAATCAGTTATTTAATTTTATTATCAGGAAGTATTATGTTAGCAGCCTGTAGCAATAAATCGAAAGTCGATCAGCCTGTCTACGATATAGCAAATCTTGATACGACTGTGGCACCGGGTGTCGATTTCTATCAGTATGCATGTGGTGGCTGGATGAAAAACCATCCTATGAAAGCCGAGTATTCACGTTTTGGGACATTCGACAAACTGGCCGAAGACAACCGAAATCAGCTGAAAGCGTTGGTGGAGGAATTGAGCAAAAAGTCAAATTCTGATGGATCTGTTGCACAGAAAATCGGTTCGATGTATAATCTCGGTATGGATAGTTTGACACTGAACAAAGAAGGTGCAACACCTTTGGCACAAGATTTAGCAAAAGTGGCCGCTATAAAAGATAAAAATGAGCTGCCTACTTATCTTGCCGAAGCTACCAAAACAGATGTTGGAGGATTTTTCAATTTCAGCATCAGTGCCGACGACAAGAATAGCTCTATGAATATTTCGCACATTTCGCAAGGCGGATTATCTTTACCAGAACGCGAATATTATGTGGCAAACGATGCTGCAAACGAGAAAATCAGAGCGCAATTTTTGGTATACGCAACCAAACTATTTGACTTGGTAAAAAAAGATCCTACCAATAAACAAAAGGCCGAAACTGTTTTGAAAATTGAAACGCAATTGGCAAAATCCCATTTTACCAAAGAGGCATTGCGCGACCCGATGAAGAATTATCACAAGATTTCGGTAGCAGAATTGCAAAAACAGTCGCCTGATTTCCAATGGAATACTTACTTCACAGCCGTTGGATTGAAAGATTTAAAAGAACTCAACGTAGCGCAGATTGAACCGATACAAGCACTGAGCGCCATTCTGAAAAAAAATTCGCTAGATGACATCAAGGCCTACCTTTCGTGGCATGTACTCAACAATTCAGCATCATACCTGAGTGATAGTTTTGAAGCTGCCTCTTTCGAATTTTACGGCAAGGTATTGTCAGGCAAACAAGAGAACAAACCCCGTTGGAAACGTGTATTAGGCACTACCGATGGTGTATTGGGCGAAGCAATCGGACAAATGTATGTCGAAAAATACTTCTCTGCCGGTGCAAAAGCGCAGATGCTCAAACTTGTCGACAATCTAAAAACTGCACTTAGCCAACGAATCAAAGGATTGGAGTGGATGAGCGAACCAACCAAAGCAAAAGCATTAGAAAAACTGACTACTTTCCGCGTGAAAATAGGATACCCCAACAAATGGCGCGATTACTCGAAACTCGAAATCACTAGCAAAGAGTCGTATTGGGCAAATGTGAAAAAAGCAAATCGATTTGAGTTCGACTACATGCTGTCGAAAGCCAACAAACCGGTGGACAAAGACGAATGGTTGATGACTCCACAAACGGTGAATGCCTACTACAACCCAGCTACGAACGAAATCTGTTTCCCTGCAGCCATTTTGCAACCACCGTTCTTCAATTTAGCTGCCGACGATGCCGTTAATTATGGCGCTATCGGTGTGGTGATCGGTCACGAAATGACACATGGATTCGACGATCAAGGTCGCCAATACGACAAAGACGGAAATCTGAAAGATTGGTGGACAAAAGCAGATGGCGATAAGTTTACTGCACGTTCGAGCGCATTGGCAGCACACTACAGCAAAATAGTTGTGCTCGACTCGCTTCATGCAAACGGAACTTTTACTCTTGGCGAAAACATTGCAGACCAAGGAGGATTACAAGTAGCGTATGCCGCATTCCAACACGCACTTTCGTTTGAAGATGCTAAAAAAGACAATATCGATGGGTTCACTCCCAATCAACGTTTCTTCTTATCGTACTCTAACGTATGGGCGAACAATATCCGCAAAGAAGAGATTATCCACCGCACACAAACCGACCCGCACTCGTTGGGTAAATGGCGTGTAAACGGTGCTTTGCCCAATATAGATGCATGGTACAAAGCATTCAACATCAAACCCGGCGACCCG
>JBAXGL010000101.1:0-9455 GCA_037139375.1 Bacteroidales bacterium
AGAACCCGAACTTCCGCCTCATGTGAAAGCCATGTCGGAATTGGAGCACATCAAACAAGAGAAACTTTGGCAACAAGGTCGAGAGAAAGACTACCACACCCGATTGACCGATGTGTTGCGCGTTTATCTGCACGACCGATTTGGATTGAATGCGTTAGAGATGACCTCTGCCGAAATTCTGGATGTATTGCATTCGCTTCCCGAAGCGAAATCGGTTTACATCCAATTGAAACAAGTGATGGAATTGTCTGATTTTGTGAAGTTTGCAAAATTTCAGCCTGTTCCCGAAGAGAACGAAAGAAGTATGATGAATGCGTTGCTATTTATTAATACTACTAAACTCGAAGAGGTTGTGCCTGAAGAACTTGCCAAAACAGATTCCAAAAAAGAGTCGTAAATGTGTTGCCAAATCTTCAAAATATTTTTGTTGTAACTCGTAACTTGTAACTGACAATATGATTCATTTTGCAAATCCTATATATTTCATTTTGCTGATAGTGCCTGTGGCGATGGTGGTGTGGTATGTGCTGCAACACCGTAAACTACAAGCCGGAATGCAGATTTCTACTGTCCAGCCATTTGCCAAACTGCCTGTTGGCTGGCGCGTGAAACTGCGCCATTTACCGTTTGCTTTTCGTGTGATTACGGTTTTCTTGATTATTTTGATGTTGGCTCGTCCACAGTCGTCGAATAGTTGGCGAAACACTACCACTGAGGGAATCGACATTATGATTACTCTCGATTTGTCGAGCAGTATGTTGGCTCGCGATTTTAAGCCAAACCGTATCGAAGCAGCCAAGGAAGTAGCATCATCTTTTATAGCAGGACGACCATCAGATAATATCGGCTTGGTGGTTTTTTCGGGTGAAAGTTTTACGCAATGTCCTTTGACAACTGATCATGCGGTATTGCTCAATCTTTTCTCCGGCATACAAAGTGGGATGCTTGAAGATGGTACAGCTATCGGAGTTGGTCTGGCAAATTCCGTTTCTCGATTGAAAGAGAGTAAATCGAAATCGAAAGTAATTATTCTTCTCACTGATGGTTCGAATAATATGGGGAATATTGCGCCAATCACTGCTGCTGAAATTGCCAAAACGTTTGGTATTCGCGTCTATACAATTGGCGTAGGTACGCAGGGGATGGCTCCTTATCCGGTGCAAACGCCTTTTGGTATTCGATACCAAAATATGCCAGTAGAGATTGACGAAGGTATTCTCAAACGCATTGCCGCTATGACAGGCGGTAGCTATTTTAGAGCCACAGGCAATAATAAACTGAAAGAGATTTATGCACAAATAGATCAACTCGAGAAAACAAAACAGAATGTGCAAGAGATTAGCAAAAAGCATGAAGAGTATACACTACTTGCTTGGATTGCTCTCTTTTTCTTACTTTCTGAGTTGGTGCTGAGGTATTTTATTTTGCGCAAGATTCCTTGAAAAAGTCGTAAGTTATAAGTCACAAGTCGCTTGTTTACTTGTCAACTTGTTTACCCGTTTACAAAAAGAATATTATGTTTAGATTCGCACATCCAGAATATTTGTATTTGCTGTTTATATTACCGGCACTGTTTGGCTTTTATGTCTATACGCAGATAGTTCGGTACAAAGATTTGAGACGTTTCGGGAATCCCGAATTATTAAATCAACTGATGCCCGATGTCTCTAACCAGCGCCAGATTTCTAAATTCTGGTTGCTACTGAGCGCAGTTGGTGCAGTTATTTTCGTATTAGCGGGTCCTCAATTTGGTGCAAAAGTCGATACCACTAAGAAAAAAGGAATTGAAGTGATGATTTGTCTCGACTTATCAAACTCGATGCTCAGTCGCGATGTGGCGCCAAGTCGGTTAGAAAAGTCAAAACAAATCCTTTCGAAATTGGTTGATGGGCTCGATAATGATAAAATCGGCTTAGTCGTCTTTGCCGGTGATGCTTATGTGCAATTGCCCATCACATCAGACTATGTGTCGGCTAAGATGTTCTTTTCTACGTTGAATCCAAAACTTGTGCCATCTCAAGGAACTGCCATTGGGGCAGCCATACATACAGCTATGAGATCATTTACTCCCAATGAAGAGAGTGAAAAAGCAATTGTATTAATCACCGATGGGGAAAACCATGAAGATGATGCTAATGGCGCAGCTGAAGAGTCGAGAAAAAAAGGTATTCGCGTCAATGTGATTGGAGTGGGAACGCCAACCGGTTCACCAATCCCAGATGATTCGGGTAATTTCCGTAAAGATGAGACTGGCAATGTCGTCATCTCGAAGTTAAACGAACAGATGTGTCAGCAAATCGCTTCTGCCGGAAAAGGTATTTATGTGAGAGCCGACAACACGAACGGAGCTTTGAAAACAGTTGTTGGCGAGTTGGATAAACTTAAAAAATCGGAGGTTGAAAGTACGATTTACTCAGAATATAACGAGCAATTCCAAAGTATTGCACTCATAGTGTTAGTGCTTTTGCTTATTGAGTTTGTTATTCTGGAAAGAAAGAACAAGTTTTTGAAAGATATTCATTTGTTTAAGAGTAAATTCGTAAGTCGTAAGATATAATTCAAATTTGTTTATCAATTTAGGATTAGATGTGTCAAAAGAAATTTAAAAAGATAAAATGAAACGAATAATAATCATACTCATCGCCTTTATACCTGTTTTGTTGACTGCTCAAAAGGAGGTTCGACAAAATGTGCGTAGCGGAAATAAACAGTATGAGAAAGAACGGTATAGTGAAGCTGATGTGGATTATCGTAAAGCGCTTCAACTCAATCCAAATTCTCCAGAAGCAAACTACAATTTGGCGAATACGATGTATCAACAGAAGAAATTCAAAGAGGCAGCGCAGCAATATCAAACAGCCTTGAAGACAATAATTGATAAAGATCAGGCATTCGCAGCGTTCCACAATTTGGGTAACTGTGCCATGGAGCAGAAAGAGTATGACAAAGCGGTTGCAAGCTATCAGCAAGCCATGCGGTATAATCCGACAGACAATCAAACGCGTTACAATCTGGCTTTGGCTCAGGCATTGCTGAAAAATCAACCCAAGAACAAGGATAAAAATAAGGACAAAGACAAAGACAAGAAAAAGGATCAAGATAAGAAAGATCAAGATAAAAAGGATCAACAAAAACAAGATCCAAAGAAAGACAAACAGGATAAAAAGGATCAGCAACAAAAGCAAGACCCGAATCAAATGACTAAGCAAAATGCGCAACAATTGTTAGATGCTTTTATGCAAGACGAAAAGAATACACAAGATAAAATGAAGCAACAACAGATGAAACAACGCCAAAAACGGGTTTCTTCTAAAGATTGGTAATTATAGTTCAAGACAACGATATTCAATAGTTTAGAAATGAAGAGACTTCTTATATTTTTAGTCATACTTTTTTCCGCTTTTTCAGTCACGAAAGCTGCTGATGTCAAATTTACATCTGCTGCTCCTAGTGCTGTGGTGAAAGGTGAGCAATTTAGATTGGTATTTAGTATAAATGCCGATGCTCGCGATTTACGAGCACCCGATATACCTGATTTTCAGGTTTTGATGGGACCTTCTAAATCATCCTATTCAAGTATGCAAGTTATCAATGGAAATGTAACGAGTGAAGTTTCTAGTTCGTTCACATATATTTTGATGGCTGATAAGGAGGGCACTTTTGTAATTCCAGCAGCAACAGCTACTATCAATGGAAAGAAGTATGCTTCCAATTCGCTTACTATCAAAGTTTTGCCACCTGATAAAGCCTCTCAGGCGGCATCACCGCAACAACAATCTCAACAACGTGGTATCAGAAACAGCGGTAATAGTAGCGCAGAATCTTCCCCAGGTATATCAAATGAGAATTTATTTGCAAAACTCAACTTAAGTTCTCATCAGGTCTATGAGCAACAATATGTATTAGCAACAATTAAGCTCTATTCTCGCTATGAGGTAGGTTTAGAGAATTTCAAATTGCCTGAATTTGATGGTTTTTTGACTGAAGATATTCCGATTACCAATCCACAATGGACAGTTGAGAATGTGAATGGCGTAAACTACCGAACCGTCGTTTTGAAGAAAGCACTTCTTTTTCCACAACGAACAGGGAACGTGAAAATTGGAAGTTGTAAATTTAATTTGGTAGTTCGTATTCGTTCACGCCAACAGCAAGCTCAGAATATTTTCGATGATTTCTTTGAGACTTACCAAGATGTTAAGAAAGTGTTGACCACTGCACCCGCTTCGGTAGATGTATTGCCACTTCCAGCAGGTAAACCAGCTTCTTTCAGCGGTGCTGTTGGTACGTTTAGTGTGAAATCAACGATCAGTACTCACCACATTAAAGCCAATGAAGCCGTTACGATTCGTTTGAATATTTCAGGAAATGGCAATCTGAAATTGTTGAAAAATCCGAGTGTTACTTTTCCTGCCGATTTTGAAGTCTATGATCCAAAAGTAAATAATAACTTCAAAACCACTCTTGAAGGAACTATTGGCAGTAAAACAATTGAATACCTTGCAATACCACGTTATGCTGGTAAGTTTGTTATTCCCGGTGTCGCATTTACTTATTTCGATTTGAAATCGAAAAGTTATAAAACTATACAAACTGAAAGCTATCAGTTGCAAGTGGACAAAGGAACTGGTGGTAATTCGCCACAGGTAGTGTCAGATTTTACAAACAAAGAGAGTGTGAAAACATTGGGTCAAGATATTCGATTTATACGAACTACACCATTCCAACTCGAAAAGAAGACCGTTTATTTGTTTGGAACATCGACCTACTGGAGTTTTTTTTGGGTACCATTACTATTATTTATTTTGCTATTTGTTGTATTCCAAAAGAAAGCACGAGAAAATGCAAATTTAGCTTTGATGCGCACGAAGAAGGCTAATAAGGTTGCCACCAAACGTTTAAAATTAGCAAATAAATATTTGCACACCAATAATCGTGATGCTTTCTATGATGAAATGCTAAAAGCATTGTGGGGTTATTTGAGTGATAAACTTAGTATACCTGTTTCAGAATTGACAAAGGAAAATATTGAGATTGAGTTAGCCAAATATGGTGTGTCTACAGAAGTTTTAGGTCAATTCCGCGAAATTCTTGATACATGTGAATTCGCTAGATATGCGCCATCAAAAAGTTCGGATGCAATGAAGCAGGTGTATGATGACACTGTTGAAGCAATTGGTAGAATGGAGAAAATTGTAAACAAATAAGTCATTTGCAATCAATTTATTATGAAGAAATTACTTTTATTTATAAGTTTATTTGTTTTGGCGTTTTCAGTTTGTGCACAAGATTTGCAAAAACAAGCCAATGAGGCATACACCAAGGCAAATTATGCCAAATCTGCCCAAATGTATGAGACTATACTTCTGCAAAAAGGGGAATCTGCTGATTTGTACTACAATTTAGGCAACGCTTATTATAAGTGTGACCGTATTCCTGATGCAATCTTAAATTACGAAAAAGCCCTTTTGTTAGCCCCAGGAGATGAAGATATTCGTCATAATTTGGATGTTGTAAAGTTGAAAATAGTAGATAAAATTACACCGGTTGGCACATTCTTGCTCACCGACTGGATTCACTCCTTCAGAAATCAAATGAGTTCAAACGGTTGGGCGAAAAGTTCTATCATTTTGTTCCTAATATTTATTATAATATTGATTTTATATTTTTTTGCAGGACGAGTCTGGTTAAAAAAAATAGCGTTCTTTGGTGGAATTTTGGTATTGGTGTTATCCTTTTTTACTAATTATTTCGCTTTTGCACAGAAAAAACAGTTAGAAGAAGTAAGTCAGGCAATTGTTTTTAGCCCATCAATTGTAGCAAAAAGTACACCAGATGATACAGGAACCGATTTGTTTCTCGTGCATCAAGGCACCAAGGTGACGTTGAAAGATGTGGTCAACGACTGGACGAGAGTCGAGCTCGAAGATGGGAACGATGGCTGGATGCAGAACTCAAATTTCAAAGTCATAGCTTTGCTTAAATAATAGATTTGGGCGGTAATTAATCAATGACGGCGATTTTAGCCTTTAAATAAACTTCTATTCATGAATCCATTGATATCTGCTGATTACGACTTCACACTTTTCCTCAATGGTATTCATTCTCCGTTTTGGGATCATTTTTTTGTTCTAATATCAAAGGTGGTTATCTGGATTCCACTTTATTTGGCTTTTATTTATGTTATTATAAAAAAAGAAGGTAAAGCTGGTTGGTGGATTATCCTATCAATGATTTTGGTGGTTGTGTTGAGTGATCAGATTTCGTCGAGTTTGCTAAAGCCATTGGTTGAAAGACTTCGACCTTCTCGCGATCCTCTTTTGCTTGGCAAAATTCATTTGGTAAATAATTATACAGGTGGAATGTATGGCTTTGTGTCGTCACACGCAGCCAACACAGCTGGAATTGCGCTTTTTTTATCTCTGTGGCTAAAAAATAAGTGGACGATTCTTTTATTAGTTATATGGACTCTTCTGACTTCTTATTCGCGGGTGTATTTGGGCGTTCATTTTGTGGGTGATGTGATTTGTGGCACACTGGTAGGCGTTTCAGCTGCTTGGTTAATCTATTTTTTGTTTAGAAACTATGCCGTGAGGTTTCGTGGTGCTGTTTCTACCTATTCTTATTCACTGAAAGAGACCTATCCAATTCTGCTTGTTTTTATTTCAACCTTTCTATTTATGGCGCTGAAAAGTGTTTGAAAACATTTTTCAAAAAAAAAAGAAAAAATATTTGGAGATTGGTGATTAATCTCCTATATTTATTGCGTGAAAGAAACATAGATTTCTACCTTAACTTAAACCTGAAAGATATGACAAAGACAATTTCATTTAACGAGCTTCGCCGCATCAAAACACATTTGCCATCGGGAAGCACTCAGCGTATTGCTGATGAATTGGGAATTACATCAGACACTGTTCGTAATTATTTCGGTGGTAACCATTATAAAGATGGCAGCAGCACAGGTATTCATATCGAACCTGGTCCCGATGGGGGAATTGTAGCATTAGACAGTACAGTTATTCTGGAGAAAGCACTTTCAATCCTTGGAGAAAGTCTTGAACTTCAGGAAGTAGAGTAATTAATTGCAAAAGACACACATATTAGCCTTAAAGCGTGACAGATGAATGTTTTGCTTTAAGGCTTTTATTTTTTTAATTGTGAACTCTGCATTGTCATCTCTTTTATTTCAACTTGTCAACTCATTCATCTACATTTCTTTAATTTAATAATTGTTATGGAAGATAATTTAATTACTTTAGCTATTCATACCTACGAAAAAGCGCTCATTCTAAAATCGTTGCTCGAAAACGAAGGTATAGAAACTTACATTCAGAATGTAAATCTTATTCAGCCAATGGTCTCTTCTGGTGTCAGAATTCGGATCAAAGAATCTGATTTGCCGAAAGCACTACAAGTAGTTGACAAAGCCAAACTCTCAACCGAAGAGGAGGAATGGCCTTCTACAGATTCAGCAAAGTTTAAATTGAACAGAATAATGGTTCCCATTGATTTTTCTTCCTATTCGATGCGAGCTGCTGATATGGCGATTAATATTGCTGCTAAGTCAGATTCTGAAGTTCTATTTATACACGCATATTATGTACCAATCGCGTCAGGTGTTCTTCCTATTGAAGTAACTTTTACAGGAGAATTGTTTAGTGGTGAATCGCTTCATATTATGCAAGAGAAAGTACAAAAGGATATGGCAAATTTCGTACATCGGTTGAAACAACAAATGAAAGATGGTGAAATTCCAAATGTGAAATTTAAAACGATTATTCAAGAAGGAATTCCTGAAGAAGAGATAATTCGTTTCTCAAAAACCTACAAACCGTCGATGATTGTGATGGGTACACGAGGGAAAAGTCAGCAAAACGTTGACTATTTAGGAAGTGTTACAGCTGAAGTGATTGATCGAAGCAAGATTCCAGTTTTTGCGATACCCGAAGCTTCACGAATTGAAAAAATGGAAGATATTCAGAATCTAGCTTTTATTGCACAGTTTAATCAGAAGGACTTGATCTCTTTTGACAAATTAATTAGGATGAATAGTGAGATGAATTTTCAAGTTCATTTTCTGCATATTTCTAATAAAATAGATCAATGGGATGAAGTTTCCTTGACAGGGATGCAAGATTATTTGCAAAAAATGTATCCTAATCTAAAAGCAACTTATGGCATTATCGATGGTAAAGATGTGTTTAATAGCATGGAAGATTACATTCGCAAATACGACATCGATGCCATTGCAATGACAGCTCATCGACGAAATATATTTGCCACACTTTTTTATCCAAGCATTGCCAATCAGATGTTGTTTCATACCGATACTCCGATTTTGGTAATGAAATAGAGGTTTTTTGGTTAGGTTTTATAAATTTTGGCAGGTTTCGCAAAGATTCATTATTGTTATCTTTGCGAAACTTTTGTGTTGTAGTGCTATCAATTTTTACTCATTATTAATTACGGAAAAATTTCCGTTATTAGGCGAATTGTTTTACCTTTGCAGCGTTTTTCCGACGGTTGAGCGCAATCGGTGGGCAAACAATTGATATACAGGAGAATAAAAAGCGATTTTCATCAATATAGAATCAACTTTTTTAGTATTAATATATTAATAATCAACTATTTATGGCAGATAGTAAAAAAAAGCTCTTCACTGAGTTTCCTCCGGTTACCACTCAGGACTGGATGGCCAAAGTGACGGCTGACCTGAAAGGGGCTGACTTTGACAAGAAGCTCGTTTGGAAAACCAACGAAGGTTTTTCGGTGAAACCAATGTACCGCGCCGAGGATATTGAAGGCATGGTTCAAACAGATTCACTTCCCGGACAGTTTCCTTACATTCGTGGAACAAAAAACAGTAACAAGTGGTACGTTCGTCAGGATATTGATGTAGAAAACATCGCTGACGCTAACGCAAAAGCACTTGATATCCTCAATAAAGGAGTTGATTCGCTCGGTTTTGTGATTTCTCGCGACGATGTTTCTGCAGAAAATATCGCAGCATTGTTGAACGGAATTCACCCAGAAATCGTAGAGTTGAACTTCAAAACCTGTGCGAAAGCATCGGTGAAATTGGCGAAAATTCTTGCCGACTATTTCCAATCTTTAAATTTAGACGTACCCAAGATATTTGGCTCTATCAATTTCGACCCAATTGGTCGCGAATTGGCTCGTGGCAAAGGTTTCGAAAATGCAACTCAGGCTTATGCCGATATTATCGACGCAGTTAAGGCGTTGCCAAAATTCAGAGTAGTGGGCGTGAATGCTGTCTATCTGAACAATGCTGGGGCATACAGCTATCAGGAACTTGGTCTAGCGTTGGCGTGGGGTAACGAAGTCCTTGCTCAAGTGAAAGAGACAGGTTTGACCATTGACGTGATTGCCAAAAAAATCAAATTCAACTTTGGTGTTGGTTCAAATTATTTCATTGAAATCGCTAAATTCCG